>DKJQ01000353.1 GCA_002454845.1 Ignavibacteria bacterium UBA6688 | reverse complement strand
CGGAGTTGCGGCGGGTCGCCCGCAGGAAGATCGTTGTTCTTACGCCGCAACAGAAGTTTCGACTGTACGCCGAGAATTATCATACCCAGTTTTTTGAAACACAAGAACAGCTCATCGAGGCGTTCGGTTTGAAAAACCATACATGCCGGGAAATCGACTGCATCGATCACCAGAACGAGTTCCAGGGCAAGGCTTTCCTGTACGTCGGCTTTCTTGAAGATAATCCCCATTGACCACGTACCAATCCTGAATGAGAAATCGACCATGACCACCAACCTTCCCCTCGCTCATCCCCGCCCCGATGCCAACGAATTTATTCAAATCCTGATGGGAAAAAAACGCCCGGCCAGGGTTCCGCTTGTCGAATACATTGTCGATGATGTGGTGATGCGGCCGGTGGTCGAAGGTCTTCTTGGCAGACGATGGGTGGATTACGGCAGCGACCGGAGCTCTCAGACGGCCTACCTGGATAATGTCATTGAATTCTGGTACAGGCTCGGGTACGATTTCGTCCGCTACGAGCTGAGCCTTGAGTTCAGCGAGCTGAAACTGGTCATTCCCGATGCCGCTCCCGGCTCCACGAAACAACGAGGCTGGGCGGATGAGCACCGGGGCGCGATCACCAGTTGGGAGGAGTTTGAGCAAACACGCTGGCCGAAGGTGGAGGAGTTCGATTTCTTCCCGTTCGAGTATCTCAACAAGCATTTGCCGGAAGGCATGGGACTCATCAGCTCGCACGGCGGAGGCATCTTCGAGCATATCACCTGGATCATGTCGTTCGAAGGCTTTTGCCATGCCCTGGTCCACGATCCGGAGCTCGTGAGGATTATTGCGGACAAACTCGGTAGGTCGATGGAGGCTTTCTACCGGCATTTGCTCGATCTCGACCGGCTGGTTGCCGTTTTTCCCGGTGATGATATGGGGTACAACGTTGGCACGCTCGTAGCGCCGAAGGATTTGAGGACGTACTTCCTCCCTTGGCACAAGAGGTTCGCTGCTATGGCTCACGAGAAGAAACTTCCCTACTTCCTCCACTCCTGCGGCAATGTCGAACGGATCATGGATGATTTGATCAATGATGTCCGTATCGATGGAAAGCACTCCTACGAGGACAACATTATCCCTGTCCAGAATTTTCAGGCAAAGTACGGAGACAGGATCGCCGTGTTGGGGGGTATGGACCTGAACATCCTGGGGGCGGGAACGGAGGAAGATGTTCGCAAACACACCCGCTTCCTGATCGAGACGTGCGGTGGCAGGGGAAGGTACGCCATCGGTTCGGGCAATTCGATCCCGAGCTACATCCCGCCCGCCAACTATCTGGCGATGGTTGATGAGGCAATGGCTCTTTCAGGGTCGTTCCAACACAACTGATGAGAATGAAAGGGATTACTCAAAGCCCAAGGGCCGTTACAAGATTTTCAAATCGTTGTTGATGCTCCTCCGCTTGCTTCTTCACAAGGGCGGAAAATTCAGGGGAGACTTCTCCTGCAGGAATCGTCCCCGCCGATTCGATCGCCTGCCGATACCATGTTGACCAGGCCTGAATAATTTCCTTCTCCTGTTTCTTCACGGTGGCCAGCATCTCTCCCCCCTGAACCTGTCCGTCGGCCAATTCGATCAGTGCAAGTTCCTCCAGACTTTTCATCCGAAGGGTGGACGCTTCGACGACCGTGTTGAGGACCTGCCGCGCTGTTTCCTCCGAACCCACCGCAAGCATCATGGCCGACGCCGCAACGCTCATGCCGGCATTCTTCATTTCAGCGGGACTGATATTATCGATCACATCCATGCTTGAATGGTAGGCGAAGTCCGGAAAGTGCCAGCTTAAGATCGCCGGTACGCCTTTCCAGAGGAACGGATCATGGTCGCTTCCGCCTTCCCAGACATTGTGTGTTGTTTTCCAGCCCGATGTCTGCGACCGTTCCCGGACGATTGAGAGATAGAAATCGTTCAAATAACTCCCGAAGAGTTTCGCCCGGTCCCATGAGCCGGCTCCCCAGCCCGAATGCTGATCAGGGTAGCGAAACCAGATGGCAGAAGGGTCGGGCATGCGCTCAACCCGAAAGACCCCCCCGGTTTTTTCAGGATCACCCCCCACCATATCGAGCACGAAAGCGGCTTGAACCTTGTCAAGAGCCTCCTGGTGACTCCTCATCCAGAAGCCCGTTCCCTGGTATTCATCAACCCAGAGGAAGGTAAGGGTCCTGGCGGGCCGCTCGAGATCCCCCTCTTCGATTCCTTTTGAGAGGGACCGGAGAATTTCCAGCAGGGTTGCGGATCCGCTCGCGTTGTCGTTGGCCCCGGGCTTGTAATGGTCCAGGTGAGCAACGAGGACAACCCGTTCATCCTGTTTCGAGGTCCCGGGTAATTCGGCGACCAACGTCTTGATCGGGGCGAGCGCGAACGAGGTTTGTATTTCGATACGGACCTTCACCTGTTGATAGCTCATCATCGTAAGGAGCTCCTCCGCCGTTCTGCGGGAGATCTGAAGTCCGAACGATTTCTTTGTCGTGTCGTACGGGATGGAACCCTCTGCAATAAGATCGGGATGCTGATCGGGAACATTGTGCGGGGGAACATGCGACGAAATGACCCCAAGGGCTCCCTTGCTCATGGCGATCCTGTATGCCCCGGCGGCCGGGGCGTCGCAAAGGACTATTGATCCGTCGACGTGCGCCTGATCGTAGTCGCTCTCTGAATCACCCCCCTCGACATGCACCAGTGGTGCGATACGATCCGTCGGGAAGGAATTTCGACAAAGAAGGAGGGGAGTCTGCGCATAAGAGTGCAGGACGCGTCGCTCGGGCATTTCGAGCGAAAGGACAGCATCCTGCGGGATCCAGACCTTCTGCCGGGGCATATCCTCCTGGACGAAGTAGTGCTTCGTGTTTCCCCTCTTCTGACCCTGTTGAAACCCCAATTGAGTCAACTCTGTCTCGATGAACTTAACGCACGTATCGAACTCCGGGCCGCCCCCAATCCGCCAGAACCGTGTAAAGAACTCGGCGGATCGATAGGCCTGGTCAGCATCAAAGAGGCTCTCCAGAGTGTTAAGGTACCGGGTCGATTCCTGTGGCGGGCCTTGCGTCTGGGGCGCGGAATTGCTTGGCCCCTCTTGCACGAGGAACAACCATAGTATCAGGAATGAGAGACGAGCCAACAAAGTACTCCGTGATCATGGATAGGGATGAAAAATGCGGAGGGAACTTACGAAGAACTTCAGGGAGTTGCAATATTGCGAAGTGTGCCCGTTCATCGACTTCCGGGAGCGTCTCGTCGCACATGCGTGGCATGTGTTGGGGAAAATTGTTACTTTTGCGCCATCACGTATCGAAAGGGTTTGCTTGCGCGTTGCGGCTGCTGTTCTTCTCTTTCTCATAACACTTCCTCAGGTCCTCCCGGCGCAGGGCGTTGATGTCCGGGGTGTTGTATCGGATAGTACGTCCGGAGAGCGTCTCCCGTTTGCCAATGTCGTGTTTGTGGGCACCAACAGGGGGGCGTCGACGAATATCCAGGGATTCTACCTGGCCACCAACGTCCCGCCGGGCGCGTATACGATTTCCGCAAGTTCGATCGGGTACGAGACAAAACGGAGGAACGTCGTCATCCAGGCGGGTCAGCCGGTTGTGGTGAACTTCGAACTTCCCCCCAAAGTGGTGGAATTTTCCGAGATCGTCGTCACCGGTCAGGCGAATCGGGAACTCACCGAGATCAGCACGAGCATCCACCTGCTGGATCAAAAGGATCTCAAGCTTGTTCCCACCACGATCCAGGAGGATATTTTCCGTTCCATCCGCATCCTCCCAGGGATTGTATCCACGAGTGACGTCAATTCACAGTTCTACGTGCGAGGCGGGGCGGGGGACCAAAACCTGATCCTGCTCGACGGCATCAAGATCTACAACCCGTACCACGCCTTCGGGATATTCAGCATCTTCGATTCCGATATCATCAAGACCACGGAAGTGTATACCGGAGCGTTCCCCCCGGGGTTTGGCGGGCGGCTTTCGTCGGTCGTCAACATGACGAGCCGCGATGGGAAACAGAAGGAGATCTCAGGCAAGGCCAACCTCAATTTTCTCTCAGCGAAACTCCAGTTGGAAGGGCCGGTAGTCGGGGATGCGACCTGGGTCATCAGTGGACGGAAGTCGCTCTTCTCGGAGACGTTCCGGAATTTCCTGCGCAAGGACGTCCCCCTCTCGTTCTACGATCTCTTTGCGAAAGTGACCATCCAGGGTTCCGAGCATTCAAAGTACGGGCTGCAGGCGTTCACCAGCGGCGACGACCTGCGCTCCGATAATCTGAACGAACCCGATTATTCGTGGCGAAACCAGGCTGTCGGATTCGTTGCCGCGGGGCTCATCCAGGACCGCGTGTTTATCAACGCGGTCGGGTATGAAAACAACTTCGTCGCCAAGCGGGAGCCCAAGAGCACGAGCACACTCTCAGCGGCCTCCACGCGCGTGCGGGAAGTCGGGGTCAGGGCCAACGCCACGCTTTACACCGATTCCCATGATCTCTATTTCTTCGGGTTCGAATTCAGCTTCCCCTCACTTGAGTATAACCTCATCAATAATTTCGGTGTGCCGAGGCGCCTCTTCAGCTCGTTTGTCGAAACATCGACCTGGCTCCGGTACCAAACAAACTTCGGGAACCTTCAACTGGACGGTGGACTCCATATCGACCTGAGTTCGCTCCTTGACCGTGAAGCAGGCCTCGAGGTGTTTCAGCCGCGCCTGAACATGAGTTATCTCCTTGTCGATAACTGGAGGGCGAAGTTTTCCTACGGCCGTTTCAATCAAAACATCATCACCGTCAATAACGAGGATGATGTCATCCCCATTTTTGATGCATGGATCAGGGTGCCGGTCGGGTTGGAGCCGGAACATGCCGACCACTATGTCGCCGGGATCGATGGAAATATCATCCCCGCTCTCTCCACCAGTTTCCAGACCTATTACAAGTACTACAGCAGTCTGGTCAGTTACAATCGCGATAAGGTGGACGCCCTCGATCCGGACTATATCAATAGCACAGGGAAAGCATACGGTTTTGAGACGCTCCTTCGCTACGGGATCCCGGCCATCGATGTCTATGTCGCCTACACGCTGGGGTGGACCACCATTACGGCAGGAGGGCTCACATACTATCCGCGGTACGACCGGAGGCACAACCTCAACATGCTCGCCGTTGTCCACCTCACGGATGCGTTTGACGTGACCGCTCGATGGGAGGTTGGAAGCGGCTTTCCGTTTACGCAATCGATCGGGTACTACGATCGACTGAACCTCGGCAACATCTTCGGCGGTCAGTTCGTCGGTGAGACGGGGGAACCCTACTCGATCTTGGGGGAAAAGAACACGGCGCGGTTGCCCGCCTATCACCGGATGGATCTCAGCGCTTCCTACCGGTTTCACGTTGCGCCGATCAACGGCTCCCTGGGGATTCACATCATCAACGTGTATGATCACCGCAATGTTTTTTATTTCGACAGGAAAACCGGTCAGAAGGTCAATATGCTTCCGTTTTTCCCCTCAGTCACCCTGAACCTCGAGTACTGACCGATGAAACGGTTCATACCATATGGGATGTTTCTTCTCGGCGCTTGTGTCCTGATCTCGTGCGATTCCGAGTTTAACCCGAAGGGACCGTATGCCGAACGGATGGTGATCTATTCGATCCTCATGACCAGGACAGACACGCAATATGTCCGGCTCTACACCACCTACGATCCCCCGGCCTTTGATCCATCGGAGGTACATGAAGAGCGGACGATCCGCAACGCCACAGTGACCATTCGTCAGGGGGCTGCGGCTGTGCAGTTCCGGGATACCATGGTGGCGCGGGACAACCCCCAACGCTATGGTGCGTCCGTGCCCGCCTACATCGGGTATCCGTTCACCATCGTCGGTCTGGAAACGTATTCGCTGACGGTCGAATCCCCTTCCCATGGTTCTCTGACGGCGACGACAACCATGCCCGGCAAAGGGGATGTCACGGTTCTGAACCCCTTCGTGTTGCGGTCGCCCCAATCGTTCAATGAGAACATTATCGTCAGCGCCCGTATCACCCCTCCGGCTCGGGGATTCTTGCTCAGGATGTACATCGACTACGAAGTGCGGTTCAATGATGCGTGGTCCCCACAGCGGACGGAAGTGCCGAAAGAAGTTGTGGACGCCGGCGAAGAGCGGCGATTCGTGTACCCCCAACTGGTTCGAAGAACGACAGTCCCGGTGTCCGCTAGATCCCTCAATGCCGAATCCGTGGTGTTCACAAACTCCGCCTACGAGGCGGTCCTGCAACAATTATTCAACGACTATGGCTCCGAGAACCTCCGGTTTTCAAAGGTTGTCCTCATTCTGACCCAGGTCGATGCCAATCTCTATACATACTACAATCTCGCGAACGGGTTCCAGGATGAATTCTCGATCCGTACCGACCAGCCCGACTATTCGAACATCCAGGGGGGGTATGGAGTCTTCGGTGCGATGACGGAAGACTCAACCCTGATCGGACTTCAGTAACCCCTGATTTTTTTACCCCCTCGTTCAATACTCTCCTTGAAAATCCATCGAAAAAATGGTAGGTTGGGACATTCCAATCGCTCCCCATGAAGATCTTTTCACTTTTTCATTCCGACCAGCGCTCGCCCGCTTGGACCTACACTCCACAAGGCCTGATCTGGCGAATCCTGTTTTCAGACTCCGGACGGATTTTCGGCGAGAGCCGTGACCATGAACAAAAACGGGTCTCATTCTTCTGTCTTGATGAGCAAACCGGTGTGCCTGCCTGGGAGGGGAGGGAGTTCGAGGAGTATTGGTGGATTGGGATCGAGGCAGTTCAGCATGATGTCCTGCTTCTCCATGAATTCGCGAAGCCGGATCTTCCGGAACACAAACGGATCAAAGCCCTCGATGGCGCAACCGGGGAACTCCTCTGGAAGAATGATGAGTTGACCTATTGGTTCGGCTACCGGGAAACCGTGTACGCTTACAAAGATCTTTTTGAGAGAAGGGTCGGATACGCGCTGAATGTCCGGACCGGAGAGATCCAGCAGACGTTCGACGAGTCCTTCGAAGACCTGCGGCAGGTCCGGACCC
Source organism: Ignavibacteria bacterium UBA6688 (assembly GCA_002454845.1). GTDB lineage: Bacteria > Bacteroidota > Ignavibacteria > UBA10030 > UBA10030 > UBA6688. Next base: position 3,884 of record DKJQ01000353.1, on the reverse strand, counting down.
TGGCAATGGACGAACAAGGTCCGGGGGGGGTGCTGTTCCCTGAGATTTTTGAGGAGGGTGGCGTGGACCCGGCGGTTGACACACTTCTGCACAAGGCGATCAGTGGAACATATTTGGCCGGAGGAATCGAGTTTATCCGTGAGCAAGGGTATCTTGTTTTCAATTACCACGTTCCGGAACCAGGTGCAGGGCCGGAGGCTCCGGTGTTTTCGAACCGGCTCTCGGTGATCGACATGCAGGAGGGGAAAAGCGTGTTTACGGCGGTGTTGGCAGGCCAGGTGAGGGCATTCATCCCGGATTCCTTTTTCGTGAGGTGCCCGTATATTTTTTTTGTAAAAGATCAAACGACGCTCACAGCCGTAAAGATATGGAAGTCGTAACCGAGCAGTTTTCCATCGCGACAAAGGGTGGCTCGGAAGTTCTGGATGTCACGTCCCGCGTCGCTTCGCTCCTGGCCAAGCATAGTCTCCGGGAAGGCAACGCGACGGTGTTCGTAACCGGGTCGACCGCAGCGGTCACGACAACGGAATTCGAACCGGGGTTGCGGAGGGACATCCCGGAAGCTTTGAACCGGATCGCTCCGGAAGGGGTCCGCTACCACCATGATGAAACATGGCATGACGGGAACGGGCATTCGCATGTCCGGGCCGCGCTTTTAGGTCCTTCGCTGACCGTCCCGTTTTCCAACGGCGAACTGCTGCTGGGCACCTGGCAGCAGATTGTGCTGATCGATTCGGACAACAGGCCGCGGCAACGCACCATCATCGTTCAACTTATAGGAAAGTAGATCGTACCAGGTGCGCAAGTGCCTGATGCGAGAACAGCCATGAAAACCTACCTGCTCAAGCACATCAATGCCTTTACCGACCGCCCCTTTTCGGGAAATCCCGCGGGCGTGGTCCTCGATGCCCGCGGACTTCCCGATGCGCGGATGCAAGCCATCGCAAGGGAAATGAATCTGTCGGAAACGGCCTTCATTCTGCCCCCCACTGTCAGGAATGCCGATATCCAGGTGCGCTGGTTCACGCCTCAGATGGAAGTACCCCTGTGTGGCCACGCGACGATCGCGGCCTTCCATGCTCTGGCCGCAGAGGACATGGCGGGAATGAAGTCCTCCGGCTCTTACCGCTTTCGGGTTCAGACCAAAAGCGGAATCCTCGGCGTGGTGGTGGAAAAGAAATTCTCCGCCTCGGTGATCGAGTTTCAGATTCCGCTCCCGAAGTTCAAAACGAGGAACTCCGTTCCCGCAGCGTTGCTGAAAGCCCTGGGCATCTCCGCGGGGGACGTGGAGACGCGGTTGCCTTTTGTGAGCCAATCGTACCTCTATCTTCCGCTGAGGAAATTCTCCACCATCAAGACCATGAAGCCCGATTCGACGAGGCTCCTCGAATGCCTGCGCTCCACACGGACTCTGGGGATCTGCGTGTTCTCTCTTCGGACATTGGAGAAAAGCTCCGCCGTCCATTCCCGCTTTTTTGCCCCGGCGGCGGGGATCGATGAGGATCCCGTGACCGGTTCAGCGAACGGCCCTCTTGGGTGGTACCTCTACACGTACGCGGTCCCGGCCGGTTTCCCGATCCCCTCGTTTATTTTGCCCGATGGTCGTGTGGAGTTCATCGGTGAACAGGGGGATGTGATCGGACGAAAGGGAAGGGTGAAGATCCGGCTCCGCGTGAGTGGGGAGGGAGTACAGCACCTTTCGATCGCCGGCGAGGCCGTTACGATCATGGATTCCTTGATGGGGTGCTGATATTCCTCAACCATGCCGATGCAATAAAACAAGCCCGCCACAAAATCCTGCGAAGGGTTGAATGACTGTTAAGAATATTGCTTTTAGCATTCTGTTCCTTGCCTCCCTCGCGCTCTTCGCTTTCAGCGTGCGCCGGCTGATCGCAATGCTGCGCATCGGGAAACCGGAAGGGCGCTTCGAAAACCCGGTTGAACGTCTCAAACGGACTCTGATCGTCGCTATCGGTCAATCAAAGCTTCTCCGTGAGCCGGCCGCAGGCCTGATGCATGCATTGATCTTTTGGGGCTTTCTCGTCCTCCTGACTTCGGTCGCGGAATCGATCGGGGAGGGGTTGATGCACGGCTTCTCCTTGAAGTTCCTCGGTCCGTTGTATCCGGTAATCGCGTTCTCGGGCGACCTGTTCGGGGGATTCGTGATCCTGGCGGTTCTCTATGCCCTCTACCGCCGCATCGTGATTCGCCCCAAAAGGTTGGAAGTGGGGCGTCATGGCAAGCTCGACGCAGCGTTTATCCTGATCACAATCTTTTTGATTATGGTCACCATGTTCGGCCAGAACGCAGCGCGGATGATTCTGGAGGGGACGGGGTCGGAGGGAAGGTTCCTTTCGTCATCGCTCGCGCCCTTATTTGCCGGGATGGGTGTGGAGACGGTTGAGGTCTGGTTTGAACTGTTTTGGTGGATGCACATTGTGCTCGTGCTCGGTTTCCTCAATTATCTTCCCCATTCGAAGCACCTTCATGTGTTGACGTCGGTTCCAAACGTCTACTTCTCCTCCCTGAAGCCGAAAGGTTCTCTGAACCCGATCAACCTCGAGGCAGAGAACGTGGAGAAGTTTGGGGTATCAGATGTGGAGGACCTGACATGGAAACAGCTCCTGGACGGATATACCTGTACGGAGTGTGGTCGTTGCGAGGCATCCTGCCCGGCAAACAGCACTGGCAAACTGCTCTCCCCGCGAAAGATCATTGTCGATATCCGGCGGCGGTTGGCGGAGAAAGGACCTCTGCTGTTGGACGGTGCAGGAACCCCTCCAGCGGTCATGGAGGGTGAAAAAGGTCCTCTCGAAAAAACTCTGATCCATGATTACATCACGCCCGAGGAATTGTTTGCATGCACAACGTGCATGGCATGCGTGCAGGAGTGTCCGGTAAACATCGAGCATGTCGATGCCATCGTCGAAATGCGCCGCAGTCTCGTTCTGATGGAGTCGAACTTCCCGCCCGAAGTGCAGGTGGTGTTCCGCAATCTCGAGAATAACTTCACGCCTTGGGCGTTCCCGGCCTCGGCCCGTGCCGATTGGGCCGATGGGCTCAACATCCCGACCATGGCGAGCGTCCAGGATGCAGAAGTGTTGTTCTGGGTCGGTTGCGCCGGATCCTATGACGCCCGCTATACCAACGTGACCCGGTCATTCGCCAGGCTCATGCAGCAAGCCGGGATCAAGTTCGCCATCCTCGGCACGGAGGAAAAATGCACGGGCGATCCCGCGCGCCGCATCGGGAATGAATACCTTGCCCAGATGCTCATGAAGGAGAACGTGGAGACGCTGAACCGGTACAAGGTCCGGACCATCGTGACGTCCTGTCCCCATTGTTTTAACACGCTCAGGAACGAGTACCCGCAGTTTGGCGGTAACTACACCGTGCTCCACCATACCGACTTTCTGGTGAAATTGATCAACGAGGGGAAAATTTCGATATCGAAGGAAGAGGCGGCGAAGATCACCTTCCATGACTCTTGTTACCTTGGACGGTATAATGATGTCTATGACCAGCCGCGCGATGTTTTGAAATCGATTCCCGGACTGGAAGTGGTCGAGATGGAGCGGTCCCGCAGCAAGGGATTTTGTTGTGGAGCCGGCGGTGGGAGAATGTGGATGGAGGAACATGAAGGGAAACGGGTCAACATCGAGCGGACGGAGGAGGCGCTTGCCCTCAAGCCCGACGTGATCGCGACGGCATGTCCATTCTGCATGACCATGATGTCCGATGGCGTGAAGGCGAAGGAGGCGGGGGACCGCGCAAAGGTGAAGGATATTGCCGAAATTCTTTATGAAGCGACGGGGGAAAAGACCTAGAGGCGGTCCAAAAACAAGCAACATCGTCATTGCGAACCCCGATTTATCGGGGTGAAG
>DKJQ01000051.1:6523-6725 GCA_002454845.1 Ignavibacteria bacterium UBA6688 | reverse complement strand
CCTACTCATTCAACTTTCCGGAGCACCACCATGATGACGCTTCTCGCTGTTCTCATTGCCGTTGCCCTCCTTCTTCTGTTCTGGGTGATCGCCAAATACAATGGACTCGTCACCCTTCGAAACCAGGTGAAAAATGGATGGAAACAGATCGATGTGCAACTCAAACGCCGGCACGACCTTATCCCGAACCTCGTCAACACCG
>DKJQ01000051.1:0-6447 GCA_002454845.1 Ignavibacteria bacterium UBA6688 | reverse complement strand
CCGATCTCATCCCGAACCTCGTCAACACCGTGAAGGGACAAATGCAGTTCGAGCAGGATACCCTCGAGAAGGTCATCCAGGCACGAAATGCAGCAGCCTCAGCCCACGGCGTTGCCGATGCGGCCGAAAAAGAAAACATGCTCACCTCCACTCTGAACAAACTCTTTGCCCTCGTCGAAAACTACCCGCAGCTTCGCTCCAACGAAAATGTCAAACAACTTCAGGAAGAACTGACCAGCACCGAAAACAAAATCTCCTTTGCGCGCCAGTTCTACAACGATATTGCCACGCAGTTCAATACAGCCCAACAGGTCTTTCCGGCGAACCTGATCGCGTCGATGTTCAATTTTACAGCGGCGGAGTTGTTTGAGATCGAGGATGCCGCCGAACGCGCCGTTCCGGCCGTCGATCTCTCCCTGAAGAAGTAGGAGAACGATCCCTGGTCCCCGCAAGGAACATTTACCAACAGCAGACACACAACAGGCGGCTGACGCTTCTCGTCATGAGCGCGTTCGTGCTCTTCCTCACTCTCCTCGGACTCGGATTCGACTTTTTCTACCTTGGCACCATCACCGATGGCACCTTTCTCCCCGTCGCAACCCTCGTCGCCGCCGGCCTTGGTTCCCTCTCGGCATGGTGGAGCCTGCAGGGCGGGGCAAAAGCCGTACTGAGCTCCACGGGCGCAAGACCCCTTGATGCGAACAATCCCTCCCATCGCCAGTTGCTCAACGTTGTGGAGGAAATGTCCATTGCCTCGGGCCTGCCAAAACCTTCCATCTTCGTTGTTCCGGACGCCGATCCGAATGCCTTTGCCACAGGAAAAAATCCTCAACACAGTTCCATCGCCGTCACTCAGGGACTCCTCGACACGCTCACGCGTGAAGAACTCCAGGGTGTCGTCGCCCATGAGATGAGTCATATACGAAACTACGACATTCGCCTCATGACGGTGATTGCCGCGTTGATCGGAGCGATTCTGCTGTTGTCGGACGGGGCAAGAAGGGCTATGTGGTACGGGGGGGGATCGCAGAGACGGAAACGCTCGAATCAAGCGGGAGGCCTCGGTGCCATCCTGCTCGTGATGTGGATTATCGGCATTATTCTTGCTCCCCTCGTCAGTCAGCTCATGGCCTTCGCGGTGTCACGCAGGCGCGAATACCTTGCCGACGCCTCGGCGGCGGAGATGACACGGAATCCGATGGGATTGGCAAACGCGCTCAGAAAACTGGAAAACGCGGCAGCGCCGACGACTTCCGTCAAGCGCGGTGCCGCGCATTTATGCATCGTTGATCCACTGGGAAGAAAGGTAAACCTGAAGGAAGGCTTGACTGCTGAATTGTTCGGTACGCATCCGCCGATCGATAAACGGATCCTGGCGTTGGAAGCGATGGCGTACCAGTACGGGGGGGTTACGACTTCTGCTTGAGAATTTCCCTTCTCACCTGTTTCTCCAACCGGAGATGTTCCTCCGCTGAAATTTGAAATCGTTCGCGTAACTGGTCGAGGTTCTCCGAGTCCTCCGGAGTGATCGCGCCATCCTTCCAGCCATTCACGATCGCCTGCAGGTAAATCTCGAGTTGGATTTCCTGTTGAAGCGCCTCATGATCCTGCTTGCTCACACCCAGACTCGTCCGAAGCGTGGCGAGCATGGCTGCTTCGTCCTTACTGACCGCGCCGTCTTTCCAGGCTTGTTTCAGAAGGTTGACATAGGTATCCATCGCTTCGGGATTTGCCGCAAGTTTCATGTCAGAGGCCAGCTTCGCAGCTTCAGCCTTCTTGAGTTCTTCCTCCGCCTTCTTGCGAGCCTCTTCCGCCCTGCGTCTGGCCTCCTCCGCTTTCTTTCGCTCCTCCTCCTCACGTCGTTTCCGCTCTGCCACTTCCGCCTGACGTCGGGCCTCTTCTTCAGCTTTTTTCTTGGCCAGAAGTTCGGCATGCCGCTGCGCCTCCTCCATCGCTTTCCTGCGATCGGCCTCCTCTTTGAACTTCACCGCCTCCTCAGCCTTGCGTTTCGCCTCCGCTTCAGCCTCCCTCATAGCCTCTTCTTCAGCCTTCCGGCGGGCCTCTTCTTCGGCTTTCCGCTTTTCCTCCTCGACGGCTGCCCGGCGCGCGTCCTCTTCTGCCTGCTTTTTCGCCTCTTCCTCTGCACGACGAGCTTCTTCCTCGGCTTTCCGTTTGGACTCCACCTCGGCCCGGAGACGCTCCTGCTCAGCCTTAGCGGCTTCATCCTCAACCGCTTTCTGAGGTTCGGCGGACTTCCGCTTTTGCTCCAGAATTTTTCGCTTTAACTCTTCTACTTTGCGCCGTTGTTCTTCAATATCCGACATAGCGAGGAGGTCTTAGTGAGTACGGAATATGAACTGTTGGTCGATTTCTTTGCCGGGGGAAGACGGTCTGGTCTCAGGAGAATTGCCCGCAATACTCAAAAAGGCCACGGAATATATCCATTTAAGGTTCTAATGTCAACCAGCAATGGAGCAGAAAAAACTGCTTTGAAAATAGGTTTCCCTCACTTACCTTTCCGTGTTCCCGAACACATTCCCACCTTCTAGAAGGAGCACCGATATGGAACAGACTCCCGCACCAGAAATCGCCTCCCTGGGCGATTTGATGATGAATGTTTTCACCTCCCCGGCAGAAGCCTTTGACGGGGTGCGCACCGGACCGCCAAGGGCAAGCGTCTGGGTTATTCCATTTCTCCTTACGATTCTGCTCGCATCGGCCTTCTCGTATGTCATGTTCTCCAATGATACGCTCCGGGAACAAGCAATGGAACCGCAGCGGAAGGCCATGCAGGAACAGGTCGACTCAGGAAAGTTGACCCAAGAACAGGCGGACAACGCCTCGGAACAAATGTCGGGAGGGAGCATGATGATGATCTTCGGCGTCATCGGGAGCGCAATCTTTATCTCCATTGCTTTTTTCGGAGCGGCGTTGGTGCTCTGGCTCGCGGGCAAATTCGTCCTTAAAGCTCCCGGAGGGTACGGAAAATATCTCGAAGTATACGGCCTCTCCGGCTGGATCGGCATCCTCGGTCTCCTGGTGACGATCCTCATGGTTGTCGCGATGAACTCACTCTATGCAACACCGAGCCTCGGCCTCGCGGTCGTCGACGAATACGACACCAGCAACAAGATGCACCTGATCATGTCGTCTATCAATTTTTTCGGGATCTGGCAAGCGGTCGTGGTCGGCATCGGGCTCAGCAAGTTGGCGGACAAGCCAACCGGGACCGGCATCGCGGTAGCGATGGTTCTCTGGGTTCTTTGGGTTGCGTGCGCCGTGGCCCTGGGTTTCGCGCGATGATCTAACAACGTAGCGGTACTGACAAGGAGGCGATTCCGGAAGGGATCGCCTCTTTGTTTTTTCGGCTCGACCGGGTTCGCTTCGGACAACTACCCGGAGACGGACTCCGATTGATGCAGCCCGATCTCAAACCCTCACACGAATTCCCGCCCGACGCCCGCGCGGCGGGAGCTTCTTCTGAAGAAGAGCGATCACCTTCATGATATTGCTCCACAGCGTCTCCGGCCGTTTCGCAAAGTTCAGGTAGCGAAGAACCTCCTTCTGCCGTGACGGCGTGAGCAACTCCCATATAACTCTGACATTCCGGTTGATCTGCAACGCCCGGGCAAACCCTCCAGCTATCGGAACCCTGCGCGGGCGTGAATCGACACGCAGGATCAGGGTTATACGACTCCCCACATCAACCTGTGCCCGTTCCCTCATCTCCCCATTGATAAAGAGACGGCTCACCCGGATCGGAACCTCCACACAGGGGTTGATTCCAAGCTCGTAGACCGCCGCTGGAAATTGTTGCGTCATCCTTCCAGGCTCTGTTCTACTTCACAATTCTGATCTTTGAAAACCCCAACCCATCCGGCTCCTTGCCGGCGATGAGGCGGTCAATGATCTTCCATTCCCGGAGATCGACCATGGTCACGATATCGGCTTGCGTATTTGCGATGAATGCAAACGTGCCGGAGGGGTCGATCAGGATACCGACCGGAACGGGACTCTTCCCAAACTGGTTCCCGAACAAACGCTGATCGGCATCCACCACGGGACTGAATTCCATTTTAACCCGACGCACTTCCTTTTTCCCTTTCGCATCGAAGACTGCCACGTCCCCCGATTGGGCGTTGGATACCAGCACATACTTCCCATCCGGCGTGACCTTGGCCCGGATCGGAAATGACTCGGATTCGAGCGTGGCCGTGATCTCAAGCGTCATGACGTCAATGACCGAGACGGTGTTCGCTCCACGGTTCGTCACCCACACCTCCTTTCCGTCCGGCGTCATGTCTATCCCCTCGGCTCCAGCCCCTGTCGGGATGTTTCTGACCCTCTTGTTGCCGACAAGATCGATCACGGTTAGGCTCCCTGAGCCGATGTTTGCCACAAACGCCCTTGAAAGGTCATTCGATAGAACTACCATGTGCGAGACGTTCTGATCCGTTTCGATCGCCCGAAGAATGTTCCCCGATTCGATATCGACCAGGAGCAACGCCTTGTTCGCCTCGATGGTCACCGCAACGGTGTTCGCGCCGGCCCACATGATTCCGTGCGGACGTCTATAGTCGCCAAGACTAATATCCTTGAGCTTCTTTTTGCCCGGGAGATCGAGCACCGTCAAGGAGTTGCCGGGCTGCGGACCTGTACCGTAATTCGCCACCACCGCTCGTTTACCGTCGGGTGAGACGGTTACTTCGTGAGGAGCTGTGCCGGTCGGGAGTGTGGCAATCACGGAGCGTGACCCGATGTCGATCAGCGATGCGGTATGATCGGACTTGTTGAGCACGATCAGCGTCCCCTCCTGCCCGAACACAGGAAGGGTTATGAACATCAAGGCAATACACCAGAGCGTCCGTTTCATGGAAACCCTCAGACTATTGTGGTTGGAATGGTACGACAGGAATTCATCACGCGGAATTCGTCCGTGGTGCAGGCCGAACTTCGGATAAGGTTCTTCTCGGGAACAGGACCTTAGTGCTTCGATTCGCGATTACGTTTACGTATTTGGACCTGTCGTTTCAGTGAAAAGTGCTTACTCAGCACTAAGTCCTGAGTGAATCCCGCTGGAAACCAGCGGGATGAATCGAAGGACTTAGTCGGTCCCCTCCTTTTGCTCAGCGAGGATCGCCCGCACGCTGGCCAGGTTTTCCTTGCTCACCAGGGCGAGGATCGTATCTCCCGGTTCAAGCACAGTGCCTCCGCTTGGAACCATCATTCGCTCGTTCCTGCTGATCAGGACAATAAGGCTGTTCGGAGGCATGCCGAGTTCGACGATCTGCTTGCCGATCACGGAGGAGTTGTAGGGGACGATGAAGTCCTGCAACTCCGCATCCACCCCCTCCGTCGGTTCAAACTCCAGCGGATAGCGCCTCCTCTTCACCATCGGGGCATCCACCCTGAGGAGTCTCGCCGCCACCGGGAGCGACCAACCCTGGAAGAGGGCCGAGGTCAGAACGATGAAGAAGACGAGGTTAAAAATCACGTCCGCATCCGGAACGCGCGCGATCTTGGGAAATGTCGCGAGGATAATAGGGACGGCGCCGCGCAATCCAACCCAGGAAACGAGTGTCTTTTCACGCCATCCAAGGTTTGTGAACAACGTCGAGAGGAACACGCTGACGGGCCTTGCAACAAACATCAGGAACGCGGAAACAAGCAGCCCGCCCCCAACGACATGCGCGATGTTCGAGGGATACACGAGCAGGCCCAGGGTCAGGAACATTCCTATCTGGCCCAACCAGGCAAGGCCATCGAAAAAGCGGAAGAGACTTTTTTTCTGGACGATCTCACTGTTCCCCACCACCAATCCACCCACATAGACCGCCATGAAGCCGCTCCCTCCTATAACTGCCGTCATCGCGTAGATGAAACACGCGGCAGCGAGAGAGAACACCGGGTACATCCCTTCGTAGGAGAACTTCATCCGGTTCAACAGCAAAACCATCCCTTTCCCCAATCCAAGTCCGATGCCGACACCGAGGCCCATCTGGACAAAAAAGAGGAGGATGATATTCCCGATTGTGGTTTCGGGGGAAGTGATGAGTTGGATCGTTCCGACGGTCAGGAAGACGGCCATGGGATCGTTACTGCCGGATTCGAGCTCGAGCAGAGGTTTCAATTGACCACGCAGGCTGACGTTCTTGGACCGGAGGACGGAGAAAACGGCCGCTGCATCGGTGGAGGAGATGATCGCGCCCAGCAGCAGGCCGGAGAGAAGCGAAAAATCGAGGACATAAGAAACGAAGAGCCCGACACTTAATGCCGTGACAAACACACCAAGCGTGGAAAGGCTCAACGCCTGCCACAACACGGGGCGCACGGAAGTCCATCGCGTATCCAATCCGCCGGCGAACAGGATGAAGAGCAGGGCGACGATACCGATCGACTGCGCCAGACCTGCATCATCAAAGAAAATCCCGCCCGGCCCCTCCGAAC
>DKJQ01000220.1 GCA_002454845.1 Ignavibacteria bacterium UBA6688 | reverse complement strand
CCATCAATGATGCCGCCCGACCATGAATATTGCCGATCTGAAATCCAACCGGATCCGTTCCATCATCCTCTCCGTCGTCCTTGTTATTCTCCTGATCCTTTTCCTGACGAGCGGGATCCGCGAACAGGCGACGGTCGAGAACCTTCGCGCACTCGGAGCAAACCGTTGGACCGCATTCCTGATCATCATGGCCATGACCGGGGCATGGGCGTTTGCGCTCCCGGCATCCGTTTTCTTTTTTATCACCCCCCTCCTCTTTTCACCGCTGCCGGCAACCGCCATCATCTGCGTGGGAAGCGCAACGGGAACAACCATGGGCTACATTGCTGCCCGGTATATCGGGGGACCCTGGGTGGAGCGGTTCCGGGATCACCGGGTGACGCGATTCCTCAAACGGCACTCCTCCTTTGCCAGCCTGTTTGCGATCCGGGCATTCCCCAGCTCGCCTCACGGATTCATTAATTATGGAGCCGGATTGGTCAGGATTCCGCTGCCGAAGTTCCTCTTCGCTACGCTGTGCGGCGTTGGGATTAAGGCTTTTCTCTACGCAACGGCCATCAGTGGGAGTGTGGGGGCATCGTCGATCCGGGAAGCGTTGAACTGGCAAACGGTGACGGCGTTAACGGCTATCAGCCTGCTGGCAATTGTGGGACATATGGTTCAACAACGGTGGGAGGAGAGAGATCGGGCATCAGCCCCATCCTGAAAGGAGAGGGCCGGTTACTTCCGCAACTGCTCCGAAATCCAACCCAGGTAGGATTCCATCTTGGAGAGAAAATTCAGGTACGCTGTGGACCATTCCGCCGGGTTGGCGGGTTGGGACTTGCCCAGACATTCCTGGAAGACCTTCGCCACCTGCGACGCGATCCGATGTTTTCCCTCTTCCAACACCGCTTCCACATCAGACGAGTAGTACGCCTTCAGGTTGTTGATGTCGAACCGGACGCGCGCCTCCGGCGTTTGGCGTGCGAAGAACGACAGGTCGGTCTTGCCTGCGCCGGACATCTCATAGATCATCTGGTTCCACCGTTCCATGATCTTTCTGAACTCCTCTTCGCTTTGACATACGTCAAGCGGCAGCCGCGCGGCGGCCAACTCGGTGGCGAGCGAGGAGCGGAACAGGACATCGCCGCCGACGGACTGTGAGAGGAGGTTCGCGTCCTTCCGGTATGCCACCACCCGCGTGACGGCATGGTAGGTCTCACGCACAAAATCCCTCGCAGCTGCTTGCTGTGACATCGCTTGTTGCTTCGCCATCATCTTCATTCTCATGGCGGACTCTACATCCATCTGCTGGGATGGCTGTCGGGACTTCATCTGCGCTGCGAGGACGCCCTGTTGGTCCTCGCGCTGACCGTCAAGGATTTTCGCCCGATCATCCCACTCAAGGTCGTCAAACCGTTTCGCCGAGGTCACGTACGGCGCGGCTCCATCTGCCTGCACCTGTAAGAGCATCAACAGCTTGGTGATCAAACGGTCCCGGTAGACCCCCTTAAAATGTGCCATGTCGGCGATCACATACAGATCCTCTTCCACACATGAGAAGACAGAGTTAAAGAGACGCGCGATCCGGTGTTCGCCGATTTTCCGATCGTCGATCGGGCGCATCGTGTAATCAGCACCGGCCATGACAAGATCGAAGATGATCGCTTTCTTGCGGCGACCGCGAAAGCTTTGCGGTGTCCCAACCTCCACGTTCCTGATCGCGTTGAGGCGAAGCTGGAGTTTGGTGTACATGGTGGTTCCCGCGAACGGCAGGATGACCCCCACGTCGGCAGCGCTCCTTCCGGGTTCCATAAGGGCGTGCTTGACGGCCTCGATGACTTTCTTCGTCTGGGCGTCGTTGTGCGGAATGATCTTCTTCTTCCCGAAATACTGCCGGCAGGAGGAGCGAAGGTCGTGCGTATCAATCACGTACACTTTCCCCTTCGCGCGGGGGGACGCGAACACGTTGATCCTGTCGTCAAAGAGCACCGACGCGACGAACAACGAAAGTTTCGGCGTGGTGGCAAAATGAGAGGAGAGGAAAATGGACCATTGAGGATGTTGCTGCGACCAGTCGAACAGTTTGTTCAGTTGGTCCGTCTGCGCAACGTGGAGAAATATGTCCTGAGTCAGCAATTCCGCGGCGGCGCCGCTGGGGGAGATGCATTCGGGTCCGACCTGGTACGGATCTCCCGCGACGACCATGCGTTCCTTCGCCATCAAGGCCAATGCCGCCATGACCGGAAGCTGCACCGTCTCCGCATCATCGACGATCACCACATCGAAATTGAACTCCTTGAGCCTGGGATCGGTGAGCGCGGTGGTGATGGTCGTCGCCACGAACCGTTTGGACCGGAGCAAGGCCAGTTCGTCGACTGCGGCAAACTCCTCAATGGAATCGCCTACTTTGTTTAATCCCCCCAACTCCCCGATTTGCTTCACCGCCATTTGGTAGGCTCGCGTTTCATCGGATTCGATTGGGGCCTGGGCTTCGGTCCGCATCAATTCCGTGGTTAGGGCCTGCTGCATCGATTGGAGCTTCTTCTGAAGAGCCTGTTTTTCAGCAAGGAGTTTCTGCGCGGCGTCCCGTTCTTCGTTGCTGAACCCCTTCTTAAGCTTTTCCATCATCGAAGCGTTTTGCGCACGGTTAATCGTCTCCTTCGTACCGGCAATCTCCTCGTTCATCTTGTCGAGCTTCCGTTTGTTCTCGTTCGCCCGCTCCCGGAGTTCGCTCAGTTTGGCATAGAAGTCTTCATACAGGTATTGATGCACCTTGGTTTTCCAGTACGCCTGGAGAAGCGAAACCTGCTCTTCGAACCCCTTTTTCTTTTCCGCTTTTTGGGTATCCACTTCGTACTCCAGCGAGTACGAGCCGAGAATCTTCGATTCAAACTGCAATGGCAACCCGACGCGCGTCATTTCCCGTTTCTGATCGAAGCCTAACTGTGTGCAAACATCGATCATGCGCAGCAGGGTCTCGTCAACGCGGTCGTTCGTATGAGCAACGAAAAGGACTTTTTTTCCGACGCGAACGTAATGCGCGGCCAGGAGGGCAAGAACCTGCGTCTTGCCGGAGAGGATCGGTCCCCACAGGAACGACACCCGGTTGTTCAGGACCCGTTGAATGGCCTCTTTCTGTTCCGCCGGGGTCGTGGAGAGAAAAACAGGTTCCCCCGGTTCGGGCAATGCATTGAGTCCCTCCTCCGGTCGAAACAGCATGTCTGCTACGGGATGATCCTGCGGAGGGGAACTCAACGCTGTGAAGACCGGCTGGAGGGACCCCTCATGATTCCACCGGCATTTGATTTCCGGAAGGATCGGCCCGAATTCCATCGGGAGCGCGACCGTGAGAAACTGGTTTTCGAGATTGATGAACCGCCCTTCGATTGTCACCGGTTGGAGGTGACTGAACATGAACTGGGCATTCTCAACCCCGCGCAGGTAGACGTCTTCAGGAATTTCGAAACGGTAGTAGTGGTGGTGGGCAAATGAGCCGAGAAAAACGCCGCCGAACAACGTCAACTCCGTGCGGGCTTTGGCGAGCAGGGCTTCCTCGGACCGGAGAGCGTCGGTGAATTGGGCAAAGAGTTCTGTGAGGGACGGTTGTTGGGTCATTCAGCGTTCTGTATGACGGGCGGCGAGCGTGCAGGATCCCCGGGTGAACAAGGTGCCTTCAAACTATGAGAATTCCGAACAAATGCAAGCCGTGGAAGTACCGCTTTTTACGAACGAACGGAACGCCGGTACAGAGCACACCATTCGCTCTGAAATGTCTCAGAACGAAACCCTGGCGTTCTCGTCAAAACCCGTGGGGTTGGTTCAAAGGAAGGAGTGCCCGCACGGTGCGGACACTGTGAACGCAAAGAGGGACAACCGGTTTACCTTATGGCCGGTCCGGCAACTCCTCGAACGCATCGCCGAACAGATCATCCGCCACCGTGGATGAATCGAAAAACCCGTTGAACTCCAAACCGTTCAACGAGCGGCGGCGGAAAAACATGGCGAGTGCCGAAATCGTTACACCGGCAACAACACCGAACAAAATATATTTCTTCATGGATCCCCCCGACAACAGCTCCCGTTCCAGGAAGGTAACGGGAGAACAGCATGGCTCTTTCGCGTGAGCTGACAATTGGAATATAGCACGCGGAATCGTCTTTTTCCATCATGCGCAGGAAAAAATCGGTGAATTTTTTTTCATCCCGAAGGCAGGAGGGGACGACTTAGTGCAGGAGAATGCCGAAGAGACCGAAGAGGAGGGTGGCCCCCGCGCCCGCGGCGAGGGCGTACGGGAGTTGGGTCTTCACATGGTCAATGTGGTCGCTGGCGGCGGCCATGGAGGAAACCAAGGTCGTATCGGAAATCGGTGAGGTATGATCCCCAAACACCCCTCCACTCAACACTGCCGCGACGCAAAGAGCAAGGTTCGCCTCCATGAGTCCGGCCGTCGGGACTGCGATCGGCATCATGATCGCAAAAGTCCCCCAGCTCGTTCCGGTGGAGAAGGCTATAAAAGAGGAGGTGATGAACAGAAGAGGTGCCACCACCATCGGACTCAGGGCCTCCTGCGCCAGGGAGGCGACATACAAACCGGTACCCAGCGCCTTGCTGGTATCACCGATAGCGAAGGCGAAGTTCATCAAAATCCCGAGCGGGATGAGTCCCCCCATCCCTTTCAACGACAAGTCCACCACTTCTCTGACTGACAGGATCTTCTGCCCCACCGTCAGTACGCCCGCCACGAACAGAGCCGCAAGCACGGACCACAGGACGGAGGTTGAACCAGAGCCTGCCGTAATGTCCCCGTCCCCCGTAATATAGAGGCTCACCGGCATCATCGCGATCATGGACACGACAGGCAGAATCATATTGACGGCGCGAAATGGAATTCCTTCTTTTGCTTCCATCGCGAGCGTTTCTTCCGAAATCACCGGGGTGGAGCCGTCCGCAATCGTTTTTCCCGTTTCGCGGGCTCGTGTTTCAGCCTTCTTCATGGGACCGAAGTCGCGGAACGAAAAGGTTATGAAGGTCACCATTCCAACAGCCAGGATTGCGTAAAAATTCAATGGGATCGTTTCAAAGAAAACGGAGAGCGGTTTTTCCACCCCCTCCCGTGCGAGCAACCCCAAAACGTAGGCCCCCCAGGCATTCAACGGGATCAGGATGCACACGGGGGCGGAGGTGGAATCACAGATGTAGGCAAGCTTTTCACGGGAAAGACGGAACCGTTCAAACAACGGCCGCGACACCGCTCCCGTGACCAGGCACGTGATGCTCGACTCTATAAAGATGGACATCCCGACCAGCCAGGCGAGGATGGCGGCTCCACGGGGGGAACGGACAAGGTTCTTGCGCTGAATCCATTCCACGAATCCCTGCACGCCGCCAGAACGTTGTGTCAGGGTAATGAGCGCGCCAATCAGCGCCGAGAAGATAATGACCCTCGTATTCCCGGCGTCTTTGAACACATCGACACAAGCCTGGATGCCGGACACAAGTCCCGTGAGAATATTCCCCCCGGAAAGGATCGTCCAGCCCGCCCAGATGCCGAGAAAGAGGGAGAGAAAAACCTGGCGTGTCCAGATGGCAAGAATGATGGCAAGAAGCGGAGGGAGAATCGAGAGCCAGCCGTAGGTCATGAAACCAGGGTTGAGCTTTGTGAAGGAGGAATGGGATGATGAAATAAGGAATGAATCGAGAGGAGTATAACGGAATTTAATCTGACTTGCAAAACAGCCGGAGGCCTAGAACTGAAGAATGCGACAGCATTCTCCAACTTGGGCCTGCGCCAGAATGCATGCGCGCTTACCCAAGCAGTTCACCCACGCGAAGTCGTAAGATTAAACCGTATCGGGATGGAAACGCGCGTTTTCATCGGTCTTCCCCGTTGACGGCCAGGGATGAATTTGGCCTTTTTCACCGCTTCGAGGGCTGCTTCATTGCAACCGCCGCCGATCCCCTTCAAAACCTCGGCCCGGTCGACATCCCCTTTTTCATTGACAAAGGCCACAACGTACACCACCCCCTGCAAGCCTGCCCGGATCGCGAGTTCGGGATACACGAGGTTCCGCATGATAGCCTCCATCCCACCCTTCAGCTCAGGCATTTCCTCCACCGCGATGAAGTATTCCGCCTCATCATCCTCCACCTTTGGAGGAGGGGGGGCGACGGTTTCCGCGACGTTCAACTCCGTGTCCCGGATCGTCACATCATCCAGAACCTCGTCCGATGGAGCTTCGATGGGGACGAGCGGCCGCGGGGGCGGCGGTGGGCGGTCCAGTTGCCGGGTAACATCCACATCCTCCACCTTCACCATCTCCTGTGTGAACGAGGAAATCCGGGATGTTTCACCCGACTCGGGGAAGAACACAAACCCGGAAATGACCAGTAAGAGCGAGACGGCGAGGGAAGCCTCAAAAATAACCTTCGGATGGGCGCCGAGGGTCCGTTGGTACGGGCGGGTGAACTTTGGCGCCAGCCCTTCCGGTCTTCGCATCCTCCCCAGAAATGGGTCTTTGTATTTATCCAGCACCATCGTGAATCCCTCCTTTGATCTTACAACCCTAAGACGAGCATAAGCGGGGAAAGGTTTCAGCCTTGGGATCAAGGCCCTGGTACCAGGGGGAAACGCTACTGCTCAATCCACGAAAGACGGCCTGTTTCGAAGTTCGGCCGCACGATCGGAAATGGGTATGATTTCGCCGCGGCCCCTCTCCAGGCACGGTCGCTGAACTCAACCGACTGCCATCCTGCATCCGGATCTTCCGAAACGGTCCACGTGGAATCAGAAACGATCTTCCCCGTGACCGATCCATTCCGGACCTCCAGGTACGCATTGAACCCTGCCGATCCAAAGCGGTTGTAGTTTCCCCCCTCGACCGCAATGACATTCGTCCCCTGTTTGAGGAGGGGCATAATATTCCATTGTTTGATCCGTTCATGCTCCACGATCAAAGACAGGGAGCGGCGTGCCGACACTTCCCCCACCTCCGCGCCATTCACCCAGATCCGCGCATGCGTGTCCCCGATGAGTTGAAGTTTCGCGCTCTCCGGCATCGTATCGAGTCTGAACGATTTTCGGAAGAAGGCTTTGGGCACCTGGAGTGCCGCAGAGTCGCGGCGCCCTGGGTTTGCATCCGGGTGATAGAGCCATTGACTTTCGATCAAAGGTTCCGTGATGGAGCCTGTCTTCTCAAGCTCCCCGATCGTCTCCTGCCAGTAGTCCGCCTGCCGGTCGTAGCGCAACAGGAGCCACTGCAGGTTCGCCTCACGGTTGGTGGCAACCCAGAGGGTCCGGAACTCATTGCGCCGGAGTTTCAAGTCGGCGATGATGGATCGTGCAAGTTCTTTCAACGCTCCCCGCGCGGAGTCGGTCGGGAGACGAACCGTATCGCGCACCGTACGTTTGATCTGCTCCCCCACCCGTACCTTGGCCGCATACCACAGGTTCAGATCCGCAACAAATTGAAGGTACGGGATTTGGTCCGTACCCGACGAAGCCTGGTGGCGCAACTCTCCGATCAGGGAGTGGACAAGCGGCATACTCGATTCGATGCTCTGCACTCTCATCCAGTAATTCGTGGACGAGGTACGGAGAGGCAGCATCGGGTGTCGCCATAATTCAAACCAGTGCATCTGGTTTAATGGATTGGAGAGGAGTGTATAAATCGTCCTCGCGGTTCGTCCCGCTTTTTCGTTCCCGAACGAGTTCGTGAAATAACGATCGTCAAATGTCCCTCCATCTGAACCGAGAGGTCGCCACGCACACTCGGCGGTCCATGCATACCCGTAGTAATTCAACTCACGCAGCGCCTCGCCGCCGTGATCGTTCCAGTTGGAGGTCATCAACCCGAGCGAGCCGTTGTTGAACCCTTCACGGCTGAAATTCTGAACATTGACCGTCGTATTGAGGTACTGGGGAAACGGGCCAGTGAAGGACCAGACCGCGGGGGAGACGACGTACGGGAAGCCGGCCTGGTTCAAAATAGCAGGACCCGAATACCGGTCGCTCGCGCCATACCGCCAATCCACGATGACGACGTCCTTGGGGATCTTTTCCAGAATGGTCGGGTTATTCAGGATGATGTCGCCGTACATCATTGGTTTCTTCTTGTACTTTTTCAAAATTTCAAACACCCGTTTGTAATGCTCGGCATGCACCGTAGCAAGGTCGCTCCGGGCGACACGATCCCTGTTGGCCCCCAGCCCGACGTCCCACGACTCGTCTGCCGCTATATGAAAGTAGGGCGAGCTGAAGACGGCCGATAGTTCGCCAATCATTTCGTCAAGCATCGCATAGACCTGTTCATCCGACACGTTCAACGTATGTGCGCCGGGGAATTCCGCATACGGCGCATACTCAGGCTGGATCAGGGCGTTTTCCCAATGTCCCAGCGTTTGGAAGATTGGGATGATCTCGACATGGTGGCGCTTCGCAAAGGCATCCAGCTCCTTCACTTCGGCAGCTGTCAAGGCTCCCCGGCCGCGACCGAACTTCGGGTGATTTTGAAAGACGAAGAGATCCTCCAGATACGGCATGTATGTGTTCAATTTGTGCGCTGCCAGGAACCGGATAATCTTCTTGAAATTGTCGAGCGTTGAGACCTGTCCACGACTCAGGTCGTCGGTGATCCCCCGCATGCTATACTGTGGCCAGTCCCTGATCGTCAGGAACGGTACGATGACGCTCCGTTTCTCGCGTTCGATCAACTGGAGCAGCGACATGACCCCGTAATATCTCCCCCGTGCTGACGCGCCGATGATCGTTATCCCCCGGGCATCGACGCCGAGGAGATAGCCTTCCTGATTCATCTCCGGCAAAAGCGTTTCGCCCCCGGACTTCAGCCATGCGTTTGCGATCCTGCTCTTCGGTGAACCGAGAAGGATGACGTTCGCCGGGGTTCCGCGCAATCTATCTTCGCGGACAACCTTCAACTCTGCATTCCTGATCGTCTTGAGATGCGCATTGAGTTGTTCTATGGCAAAGAGATCTTCCCGGGAGGTCCCCTCCCCCAGAACGATCCTCGTCTGGGAGGTAATCTTGAAAGATCCCGCTTTCGACACAACGTGTTGTGGAAGCGGAATGACGCGAAGTTGATGGGCCCCTCCCCCGATTTGATTCTGTGCATGGAGACCAGGAACCAGGAAAAACAGCGAGGCGAGGAGAGCGGTTTGTTTCTTCATAGCGGGTACCAGGGAGAAGGGGATCATGCGTATGATGGGTATTGGCGGATCAGGGTTCGGACACCGGTTGCCGCGATCCGGCCCGGCAGCCGGGAACAATGAAGAGCGTGAAACGATATGGACTTGTCACAACGATGGGGCTCGGGAAACGTGCGGATCATGAAGCGGAATATTCATCGTTCATGCATCAATGTACCTCTTTTGCAAAGAAAAGCAACCAGGATTCAAAACTCCTCAGGCCGGAAATGAAAACTCCGGTTTTTTCCCTTTCAGGAGAAAAACCGGAGCCGTGCTTTTCGGAAACAACTCTTCTTACGCTCCTTCTCCCCCGCCGGGCTGCTCATCACCGGTCATCTTCGCCTTCACCTCCTGCACTTCATTCCGAATCTCCTGCGCTTTGCGCTTCAGCGTGGCCATGTGCTTGCGCACGCGCGTCCCTGCGGATTTGTTCCCCTTTTGATAAAACTTTTCGAAGTCCTTCTGAAATGTCTGGATCAGGTCTAAGAGTTCCTGATAGCGATTCATAGCGTTTCCCCTTTCATCGTACTGGTGAGTTATGAATTGGTATCGTTGTTATGCAGTCTTCTTTCTTGCTCGCTCCGCCGCAACGCGCAGCCGTTGCATGAGGGCGGGACGTTTATGGTACAATTGCTTCAATGCGCGTGGTTTGCGCTTCGCCAGCGCATAGGAGGTGAACACCGGCATTGCGATAGTCGAATCGACATACGCCACCACGGTATCCGGAAGCTTATCGGGATCGATCTTCCCCCAGCTCACCGCTTCGGATGGCGTGGCGCCGGAAAGTCCACCTGTATCCGGCCGTGCATCGGTGAACTGAATAAAGAAATCGTGCCCTTTTTCGTTGATCTTCAAGACTTCCTGAATCTGCGGCTCGGTCTGAAGAATGAAATTCTTGGGTGAACCGCCCCCAAAAATCAGCACACCGCTCTTCCCCCCTGTTTGTTTCGCCTCGAGAACGATTGCCGCGGTCTCGTTCACATCCGCAAGCACATCAAAGCGGCATTTGTTTCCGTGCATCAATGCCGTCTCCGCCACGTTCATCCCGATGGAACTGTCCCCCGGGGAAGACGTGTAGATCGGAACCCCGCATTTGTATCCCGTTCCGAGAATGCTGTTGAAAGGGAGTTTCAGCTTTCGCTCCC
>DKJQ01000397.1 GCA_002454845.1 Ignavibacteria bacterium UBA6688 | reverse complement strand
TGAAGGACCAGTTGTTCTCCGACGGGTGGGCGTACGCGATCAAACCGCAGAAGTCGTCAGATCTCAAATCGATGCTGTTGGGAGAGGAGACCCGCAGTTGGATGCGCACCGAGTTTGGCCGCCTGCGCGATGTGTTCGCGGGGGTAGGGACGAACTCCGATGTCCTCCCGGCATTGTTGCAGGATGGAGGAGCCCCGGTATCGGGAGCGCTCAAAAGCATGGATGAGGCAGTATGGAAAAAATTCGAACAAACGTTTCTTGAAATTCAGTAGCCGAACTGGGAGAATATAATGATTACCAAGAAAGCGATGTTAATCGATATCACCCTCTGTGTCGGCTGCAACGCATGTCAGGTGGCCTGCAAGGAGGAAAACGGTCTTGCAGATACTGAAGAACACATCCTGTCGCCGACTGCCTACACCGTGTTGAACGAGTACGACGGGACGTATGTCCGGCGGATGTGCCAGCACTGCGTCGATCCGACCTGCGTCTCGGTATGCCCCGTCGGGGCGTTTACAAAGACCGAGGCCGGTCCGGTTCTCTATGACGCGGACAAGTGCATCGGCTGCCGGTACTGCATGCAGGCCTGCCCGTTCCAGGTACCGCGGTACGAATGGGCAGACAATTACCCACGCGTCCAAAAGTGCAAGTTCTGCGCCGGCAGACTGGAAAAAGGACTCCAGCCGGCTTGTGCCGAGGCCTGCCCCACCGGGGCGACCAAGTTTGGCGAGCGGGATGAACTGATCCGTGAAGCGCATGAGCGCATCGCTGCGGAACCCGAAAAGTATGTCAACAAAGTTTACGGGGTGGAGGAAGTAGGCGGAACCTCGATTCTTTACATCAGCAACGTTCCGTTCGAGCAGCTCGGGTTCAGGACCAACCTCTCGAAGCTCCCGCTTCCGACGCTGACGTGGAACGCTCTTTCAAAGATCCCGACCGTCGTTGCCGTCGGTGGTGTGTTCCTGTATGGAGTCTGGTGGATTACCAACCGCCGCACGGAGGTCCAGAAGTATGAAGCGAAGCTGAAAGAAATGGACGACCGTTCGAACGGTCACGACACCTTGAACCAATAAAGGGAAGAACGATGAAACAGTTTCTCTCAAAAATAACATTCTGGAAAGCGACGGCCGGGTTGATCTTTGCTGCCGGGATCTACGCCACGTTCGTTCGGTTCACAGAGGGATTGGGCGCCTCGACAAACCTGAGTGACGATTTCCCGTGGGGCCTTTGGATCGGGTTCGATGTGATCACCGGTGTGGGACTTGCCGCCGGCGGTTTCACGATCGCCGGGATGGTCCACATCTTCAACCTCAAGCGGTTTGAACCGATCGTCCGGCCGGCCATTCTCACGGCGTTCCTCGGCTATACCCTGGTGATCTTTGGATTGATGTACGATCTTGGCAGGCCTCTTCAAATCTGGCACGCCATCATCATGTGGAACCCCCGGTCCGTGATGTTCGAGGTTGCCTGGTGCGTGATGCTGTACACAACGGTCCTGGCCCTGGAATTTTCCCCGGTGGTGCTGGAAAAATTCAAACTGACAAAGACGATCAAGCTTATCAAGAAAATAATGATCCCCCTGGTGATCGTGGGCATCCTGCTCTCTACGCTCCACCAATCCTCCCTCGGGTCGATCTATCTCATTGCTCCGGATAAACTCTATGGCTTGTGGTACTCAGCCTATCTCCCGCTCTTCTTCTACGTTTCGGCAATCGCCGTTGGGTGCGCGATGGTTATCGTGGAATCGTTCCTGAGCGCGAGGGCATTCAACAAGGGGCTGGAGATGGACCTCCTGGCGGATATCGCCCGGATCGGCGTCGTGATGCTGGGGGTGTATCTTTCGCTGAAGACTGTCGACCTGATCGAGCGGAAAGCCCTGAGTCTCCTCTTCGTCCCACGGTTGGAGACGTACCTTTACTGGCTGGAGATGGTTGTGGGGGTGTTTGCTCCCATGATCCTCCTTGCCCGGCGCAAGATGCGGGAAAGCTACAACGGGCTCTTTGCGGGTGCCATGATGATCGTGGTTGGGTTCATCCTCAACCGGATGAATACTTCGATCACCGGTTTTGAAGGGTGGGCGGGGAAGGGTTACTTCCCGTCATGGATGGAGCTTGCGGTGACATTCTCCATCGTGGCGTTCGGATTCGTGGCGTTTGCGCTGGCAGTAAAGTATCTCCCGATTTTCACCCATTCGGAACACCGGGAAACTCTCCCGCGTGTGGACGAATGGACCAGAGATCTGCAGATCGCATCGGAGCAGCGGTAGAACGGCGGCGGACTAGGAAGGAGAAGGTGACATGAATAATTCCTCCGGGCATTCAGAACATTCGGTCGTCCCCCCGAACGAACAGCGTTGCGTGTGGATGACGGCCGGGATCCTGTCCTACCAACTCTGTGACCGGGGCCTCGACTGTGATAATTGCCCTCTCGACGCGGCGATGCGGAAACACTACCAGGCGGGCCGGAGCTCGGCGGTCCATGCGGAGCAGAAGAGCAGCGGTCTCACAGACCTTCGCAACGATTACTCCTACAGTCTCGGGCATTGCTGGATCCGCCGTCGCTCCGAGTCCCTCGTGCGGGTTGGGATTGAACCGGGATTGGCGAGGGCTCTCTTGGCGCCGAAGGCGGTAGCATTTCCTTCGGTTGGAGAACGTGTAGCGAAGGATCAGATCTGCCTCTGGATCATCACCGAAGGGGGGACATTTCCTGTGTCATCCCCCCTCGCCGGCAAGGTCTGGGCCGTGAATTCGCTCCTGACGGAAAAGCCGCACAAGCTTGAGCAACATCCGTACGATCAGGGTTGGTTGTTCGACCTGAGTGTGGAGGGAAACGTCGATGAGATGGAAGCCCTGCTCAACGACGGCCAAGCGGCAGAACGCTTCAATCGTGACGAGGAACGGCTGAAGGAGTTACTCCATCAGGCCTTGTTCAAAGAAAGGCCGGCAGTCGGTCCCACGCTGGCCGACGGAGGCGAGATGCTTAGACAGGTTGCCGATATTCTCGGACCGAGGAAATACTTCTCGATCCTCACCAAGGTGTTTTGCTGATTCGGCTGTGTCATAATTGAGAAAAGGGGATCGTGAGGGTTTCCCATTTGTCGTAGTTGGCGATGTCAATCCTTCTCAAAGTTGCAACACGGGACAACGGGAACCGGAACAGTTCCCGTTTTTTATTGTTCTTTGGTGCTGTGGTGTGGCAGGGTGTGCAGGAGCGTGGCACGATTTCTGCCATTCGTGCAGTGGTGAGGTCTCCCTATGAAGTTCTTTCATACACTCCGTTTTCGTTTACTGCTCGGGTCGTTCATTCTTGTGATCGGCTTCTTCGGGGTCTACTCGTTTTTCACCATCCGCTTTCACGCCACCCAGATGATGGATCAGGTCTTTGCGGGCGCGAACCGGATGAGCGATGTCGTCAAGAATGCGACCCACTACAGCATGCTCCTGAACCGCAAGGAGGATGTCTACCGGATCATCGAACTGGTCGGTCGGCAACCGGGAGTGGAAGGGATCCGCATTTACAACAAGCGTGGCGTCATCACCTATTCGACAGATTCCACTGAGAAGGGAAGCGTGGTCGATTTGCATGCCGAGGCCTGCACGGTCTGCCACGATCAGGCCAGCCCGCTCGAGTCACTGCCGATGGACAACCGGACGCGCATCTACGCGGGGGCCCAGGGGCACCGGGTCCTGGGGTTGATCAACCCGATCCGGAATGAACAGTCATGCTCTCATTCCGGTTGCCACTCCGATCCTTCCGAACGGACGGTGCTGGGTGTGCTGGATGTACGGATGTCCCTCCAGGAAATCGACCAGTCGCTGGCGAAGGAACAGGAGCAGATGATGCTGGTCTCGATCCTGGCCGTGATCGTCATGGCCGGAGCGGCCATGGGATTCCTTGTCGTTCTGGTCTACCGGCCGGTGAGAACGCTTATCGAGGGGACCCGGCAAATCGAGTCGGGAAACCTGCAACATCAGATCCCGCTCCACTCGCGGGATGAGATTGGCGAGCTTGCCCATTCGTTCAATGATATGACCGGGGCTCTCCAGAGGGAAAAAGAACAGAACACACAGTGGGCGCAGACACTCGAGGACCGTGTCCGGCAAAAGTCGGAGGAACTGCGCCGGATCCATGATCAGATCCTCCAGATCGAGAAAATGGCGTCGCTCGGAAAACTCTCCGCCACCGTGGCGCATGAATTGAATAATCCCCTGGAAGGGATCCTGACGTATGCCCGGCTGATGGCCAAGCAATTGCGGAAAACGACGCAGCTAGGCGAACCCCAGAAGGAAATGCTCAACGACCTCGACCTCATTGCGAGCGAGGCGGCACGTTGCGGCACCATTGTGAAAAGTTTGCTCCTCTTCTCGAAGAAACAGGTGGGGGAATTGAGCGTGACGCCGGTCGGGACGATCGTCGGCAAAGCCGGACAGATCATGCGGCATCATTTTGAGATTTCCAATGTACGATTCCAGGTGAACCTTCCGCCGGACGAGGTGTCGCTCCTGTGCGATGAAAACCAGATCCAGCAGGCGCTCGTGGCGCTCTTCGTGAACGCGGTGGAAGCGATGCAGGGGGGAGGTACGCTGACGGTCGACGTCCAAAAACCGGATGACAGGGGAACGCTTCGCATCAACGTGACGGATACGGGGATCGGCATACCGGAGGGGGACCTGCAAACGGTGTTCGAGCCGTTCTTCTCGACGAAGCGGGAAGGGGTGGGGGTGGGGCTCGGTCTTTCCGTCGTCTATGGCATTGTGGAACGACACGGCGGCACGATCGCGGTTCGTTCGGAAGTTTCCAGAGGTACGACATTTACGATTTCATTTCCTGCCGACGTTGTTCCACCGGCGCATGCGATGGAAGACAGTTCACAAAATCCCCGGCATGATTCTGGGAGGGATGCAGAATGACCAACAATAACTCAATCCTGGTTGTCGATGATGAAAAGATTGTTCGAGAGTCGCTCACGAAGTGGTTTCGGGAGGATGGATATCAGGTGGGGGGGGCGGAGGACGCAGCGGCCGCGTTGAAGCAGATGCAGGCAAAGAAATGGGATGTCATTCTCCTTGATATCAAAATGCCCGGCGTGGACGGGATGGAGCTTCAGCAGAGGATCATGGAGATCGATCCCGGATCGACCATCGTTTTCATCACCGCCCATGGCTCTGTCGATACCGCTGTCCAGGCCCTCAAAGCCGGGGCGTTCGACTATGTCACCAAACCTGTTGACCCCGATTACCTCTCGCACATCGTCAGCAACGCGGTCAAACAACGCAGCCTCGCGAGTGAGAACCTCAAACTGCGCGAGCAGATCACGGAAATTTCCAAGGCCGATGAAATCATCGGCGACTCACCGCAAATGCAGAAAGTGTTCGAGCTGATCAAGACCGTTGCGTCCACGGACACGACGGTGATGATCCGGGGTGAAAGCGGGACAGGGAAGGAACTCATCGCGCGGGCGATCCACAGCAACAGTTCCCGCCGCTATTTTCCTATCGTGCCGGTCAATTGCGGTGCGATGGCTGAGGGACTGCTGGAGAGCGAGTTGTTTGGCCATGAGCGGGGGGCCTTCACCGGCGCGCAATACCGGAGAAAGGGAAAAATCGAACTGTGCGATGGCGGCACTCTCTTCCTCGACGAGGTCGGGAACATCGATATGAAGACCCAGATGGACCTGCTGCGGGTCATTGAAACGAAGCAGTTCACCCGGCTGGGAGGAAACGACATCATCAAGGTCGATTTCCGGATCATCTGTGCGACCAACAAGGACCTTGAGAAGGCGGTCGCCGACGGGACATTCCGCGAGGACCTATACTACCGATTAAACGTCTTTTCCGTGTTCCTGCCGCCGCTGAGGGAACGAAAAGGGGATATCCCGATCCTCGCGAATCACTTTGTCCGGAACTACGCGCGGACGATGGGAAAACTCATTCATACCATCGCTCCGGAAGCCATGGACGCGATCGTCCGGTACGACTGGCCGGGGAATATCCGCGAGCTGGAAAACGCGATCGAGCGGGCGATGGTGGTGGGGAAGGAACCGGCGATCCGGCCGGAGGACCTTCCGTTCCAGATTCTCGAAAAGCGGACGATGCCGGCCTGTGGGTCGCTTGCCGCGATGGAGAAGGAACATATCGTGGCGATCCTGGAGCAAAACCACTGGAACATCTCCCGGTCGGCCGAGATTCTCCAAATTGACCGCGTCACATTGTATAATAAAATCGAAAAGTACGGACTGAAGAAGCCGCAGTGACTCCCACGATTCGCATCCTGAACGCATCATCCCTCAGGCAGGATCGGCTGCTCGGCGTTGCGAAAAAGGTTGGGGATCAGTTCCGGACAGAACCGAGCGTGTCCAAAGGCTCTCTCAACCTTGCACGGGCCTTCGATTCCTCCCGCGGGCAATACAACTCCACCCTTCTGCTCGCAGAATTGCTGTACCTCTACCCTTTCCCTGAACAGAAAACGATCGCCATTGTCGATGTCGACCTCTTTATCCCGGTCCTCACATTCGTTTTTGGTGAGGCGCAACTCCGCGGCCAGGCAGCGGTCGTCTCGACAGCCCGGCTTGGTAACCGGTTTTACGGCCTTCCCGAGGATGATGACTTGCTCCTCCTGCGCATGGAAAAGGAGATCGTCCATGAGCTCGGACACACGTTGGGTTTGTTTCATTGCCATCAATTCGAGTGCGTCATGCGTTCATCGACGTACGTCGAGGAGATCGACCTGAAACGGGGGGAGTTGTGCCGGGGGTGCCAGGAGACGACACGCCGGATGCGCGACGTGGGTTCGATTGCACCGTTGAAAATCTCGTCACTTTGACTTCCAATTATGGGAAGCCTGAGATTGCCTCATTCCCATAAATGGTAATAACCCATGCGGAAACGCCCAATTTGTCTCATGGATACTGATGTCGCATGGCATATATCTTGCTCTAAAAAACTCAGCAATTCCATCAAAAGGAAGCCATGCTATGATCCGTGGAACCATCAATGTTGCTGTAGAACTCTGCAAGGGGTGTGAACTCTGCATCGGGAGTTGTCCCCAGGACAGCCTCGGTCTTTCTGAGAAGATCAATGCAAGGGGATACCGCTTTGTGTTGCTGGTGCAGGATAATTGCACGGGGTGCACGAATTGTGCACTCGTCTGCCCTGAAGCAGCTATCACGGTGTACCGACAAAAGAAAACAGCGGCGAAACGAGAATCCGCGCTCGCGGAAGCATAAGTTTCCATACGGACTATTCTGTCGAGGACTGAATGAATCAGGAAAAAGAAGTACCTCGTTTGATGAAGGGGAATGAAGCCTTGGCCGAAGGGGCCCTTCGGGCAGGGTTGCAGGCGTATTTCGGATACCCGATCACCCCACAATCGGAGATCCTGGAGTATCTGACGGAGCATGGAGCGAAGCGGGGGGCTGTGGTCCTGCAGGCGGAAAGCGAGTTGGCTGCGATCAATATGGTATACGGCGCCGCGGGAGCCGGTGCGCGCGCTATGACATCCTCCTCCAGTCCCGGCATCAGCCTGATGCAGGAGGGTCTTTCGTACATGGCCTCCGCCCAACTGCCGTGCCTCGTCGTCAACGTAAGTCGCGGCGGACCAGGGTTAGGAACCATCCAACCGGCGCAAAGCGATTACTTCCAGGCAACCAAGGGGGGAGGGCATGGGGATTATCATTTGATCGTTCTGGCCCCTTCGTCCGTGCAGGAGATGGCCGACTTTGTGTTTGATGCGTTCCGGCTCTCGGAGAAGTACCGAAACCCGGCCATGATCCTTGCCGATGGGGCCCTGGGACAGATGATGGAGAAAGTCGTACTCCCTGCCGGGGGATCGCTGCCTCCGGTCCCGAAGCCTTGGGCAACCGTGGGCAAACCAGCCTCACGGGAAAGAAATATTATCACCTCGCTCTTCATCGAGCCGGAGAACATGGAGAAGGTCAACCTCAACCTGCAACAGAAGTACCATGAGATGCAGCAGGAGGTACGGTACGAGGAGATTGAAACAGACAACGCGGAGATCCTGGTCGTCGCGTTCGGACTGGCAGCCCGCATCGCGCAGAAGGCGGTCGAGCTCGCGCGCACCAAAGGGATCAAGGCCGGGTTGTTGAGACCGATTACGCTGTACCCGTTCCCGACCCGGATCATTGCCAGTCTGAGTCACAAGGTGATTTCCGTGCTGGTGGTCGAGATGAACGCCGGCCAGATGGTGGAGGATGTCCGGCTCGCCGTTGAAGGCCGCAGACCCGTCGCGTTCAAGGGGCGCATGGGAGGGATGATTCCTTCCCCTGAAGAGGTATTGGAGGAGATCGAATCGATCATCGAGTCGCACAGGATTCCCGCAGTCTGAGTTCTATTCCAGCAGGATCAAAACGGCCCTTTGTGTCGTGACGCCCTCGCGGCCTCAAACACACGGCTTGTCAACCTGGTAGGAGATGCCTATGGAAGTCGCCATAACAACAAATGGGATGGAGCTCGTTTATCATAAACCCTCCACCCTGACCGATACGCCTTTGCATTATTGCCCGGGATGCGGTCACGGCGTGGTGCATAAATTGCTCATGGAAGTGGTGGAGGAGTTGGGGATCCAGGAACAGACCATCGGTGTCGCTCCGGTCGGCTGTTCCGTGTTTGCGTATAATTACATGAATATCGATGTGCAAGAGGCAGCGCACGGGCGCGCGGCTGCGGTGGCGACAGGTATCAAGCGAGTTTTTCCCGACAAGTACGTTTTTTCTTATCAGGGGGACGGCGATCTTGCCGCAATCGGAACCGGGGAGACGATCCATACCGCGAACAGGGGGGAAAACATCCTCGTGGTTTTTATCAACAACGCGATTTACGGGATGACCGGCGGGCAAATGGCCCCGACAACGCTGCTCGGGATGCTCACCTCGACCACGCCGTTCGGCCGCAACCAGGCTGTGAATGGGTTCCCTCTGAAGATGACTGATCTGATTGCACAGCTGCCCGGAGCGTACTTTGTTACACGCCAGGCGGTTCACACGGCGAATGCCGTCCGGAAGACCAGGAAAGCCCTCCGGCTTGCGCTCGAGTACCAACCGCGCAAGAAAGGGATCTGTTTTGTTGAAGTGGTTTCAAACTGTCCATCGGGTTGGAAGATGACCCCGGTGGAGGCCAATGCATGGATGGAAAAAAATATGTTCCCGATGTACCCGCTGGGGGATCTCAAGGTACCCCAGTGAGCGAACCGGACCGGGACGGAAGTCCCGGCAAGCCTTAAGGA
>DKJQ01000096.1 GCA_002454845.1 Ignavibacteria bacterium UBA6688 | reverse complement strand
GCTAGGCTTGGTAACGGTATCGCTCCGCAAATCGATATAGTGTGTCATAGTTCGGTTGTCTTTGTTTTCGTCGATAACGCTAAAATAACGAATAGGCCTGAGCAAAACAAACAGAGAAGGGCGAAGAGGTCCCCGTGCCTCACGTAAAACGTTCTTTCGTCCGAGGGGACGATCATGCCCGTGATCGTTGCCTCCGTATACATGGATGTTTTTTCATGGATCCTCCCCACCGGATCGACGAACCCGGATATGCCGCCGTTGGCAGCCCTCACGATCCATCGTCGGTTTTCAATCGCTCTCAGGGAGGCGTAACTTGCGTGCTGATAGGCACCGGAAGTATTTCCCCACCAGCTGTCGTTCGTAATGATAACAAGGAATTCCGCTCCCCGGAGAACAAAGTTCCTGACATAGTCAGGGAATACCGATTCATAGCATATCATCGCGCTGAAGTGAACCCGCGTGGTGTCAACTGGTAGCGCGAAGACAACCGTATCCTTCCCAATTCCCCACATCCCGATCCCGACGTTCCACTTCAGGGGCTCGATCAGGAAACTGAGGAATTCCGCGTAGGGAATCCTCTCTCCGAAAGGAACCAGAATCACCTTTCTATAAATGACTCCGACATCCCGCCCGGGATACAACAGGGTCGCCGAATTAAAGTTTTCATAAAACACATTCGAATCGAAGATCCTGTTTGCAGTCTTCGGTGCGTGAAGAGAATCATACCAAACGGTGTAAGGAAGGCCTGTAAAGACCGGCACCTCCATGGAATCCAACCGGGCCCGTAATATGGACCACCGCGAGACGTTCCGGGGAGCGAGAATGGGGAACGGAATCGCCGTCTCGGGCCACACGACGAGATCAGGCTTCTGCGACCGGAGTTCTCCGGTTTTTTCCGTCAGCATTTCAAGTTGCTGTTCATAGGCAACAAATTTGTCGTCATAGCCCCGTCCCCATTTTTCCCATGGGTCGATGTTCGGCTGAATCACACCGATGTTGAGATGCCTGCGGGAAGGCTTCTCCTCAAACCGGCTCATCACGATCTTGCCATAGAGAAGTGGGGCGATGTAGAGGATCGCAAGAACCCCCAAAAGACTGTACGACAGTCGCGACCGCATGCCCCAGGTGCCCGTTGCAACATGGACAATCAGCATGAACCCGAGGATGTTAAAAGTAATGAGGAGCGCTGAGAGGCCATACGTGGAGGTGTATTCCACAAGCTGAAGCCGATACAGGTCATAGGCCTGGCTGTTCCCGAGCGCCATCCACGGGAAGGCAAACTCCGTTATGGAATGAAGATACTCTGAAGAGACCCAGAACACCAGAAACCCGCCGAGTCCGGCGAGGAGCCCGAGCCGTGAACGAACCAACCATGTCAATATCATCCCGGGCCAATAAAAAAGCGGGTGGACGAGCAGGATCGCCGTCCCGGACGCCATGAGCCACGGATCCTTCATGTGGGTATAGCCGGCTGTCCAGTATACCGTTATCAGATGGAAGACGAACAACATCAGGTAGGAGTACCGGAGAAATTGCCAGCCGGACCGGATCGTCCCCATGAGGAGAAAAAATGGAATGAACCCGACGTACCCGAGAGAGTAAAACGGAGATGGTGGAAAAGCGAAACCGATCATGGCGCCCGAGCAGACTGCCAGTGCCAGGCGATGCCATGGCGTTCCGACGGAGAGCTCGGGGACCTGGTATTCTTTCTTCATGATTCGGACGATGTCCTGGCTTTCCGTTCGGCAAACCATGCCGCACTCTTCGTATACAGAAGAAGGATGAACAAGCCCACCAGCAGCCCTATCAGGGCACCCGCAAGAACGTCGGAGGGATAGTGAACTCCCACATAGACCCGGGAGAATGAGACGGTGCCGGCAAAGGTGAAGAAGGCCCAGGTCCATTTCCGTTCGAAGTAGGCGAGGACGAGTGCCGCAGCAAAATTATTTACGGCATGCGATGAGGGGAAGGAGTAGCCGCTTCCGCAACTAACGAGAAGATGAACATCCGGGAGTGTGTGACAGGGACGGATGCGTTCCACCATGTGTTTCAGCACCGAGCTGTTCAGTTGATCGCCGATAGCGATGGTCGGGATCAGGAGCAAGGCTGCGATCCGCCCCTGCTTCCCCCCTTTCACCAGGAGGAGCAACCAGAGAATTGCTGCAACCACCAGGGCCACCGGCTTTTTGTTCAAATCCGTCAGAAACGGCATGAGGAGATCGAACAAAGGGTTCTGAAGAGTGCGATTGCCGAACCAGAAGAAGCTGAGATCGAGTGAAGAGAGGAAATCAGTCAACGAATTGCCGTCACGCGTTAGTGGGAGGTTCGTCTGTTTTGTTAGAGGAGCGTTTCAGGAAGAATCGGACCAGGAAGAAAACAGCCACGAGGACGATCAGCGATGTCACGATGGCGCTATACGTCTCGAGGTAGCTCCCGATCTCCCGCCAGTTCTCCCCGACCGCCCGACCTGTGGTGAGGAGGATGAAATTCCAGATCAAGGCACTCAGAAACGAAAGCACGACGGAAAGAAGAAGGGACATTTCCGACATCCCGGCAAAAAACGAAACGACCGCCCTGGTCCCCGCAAGAAAGCGGTTCGCAACGATCACGAAGTAGCCGTACTTCTGAAACCACCGCTCCACCTTTTGGACGCTTTCCTTCGGAATGAATCGTATTTTACCGGCTTCGAGGATGTGATCACCGAACCAATCTCCGACCTTATACATCGTGACAAAGCCCAGGGTACTTGCTGTTGTGGCGAGCAGGAGCGCTGTAGTGAAATCCATGCTACCCACTCCGACAAGAGAACCTGCGAACACCACGATCACATCGCTGGGGAAGGGGGGAAAGATATTTTCGATGTAGGCGATTGCTGCCACGGCTGCATAGATCCAGACGGGATCAAGGCTTGCAAGACTCTCAATGAACTCCTCCATGAGGGAGACTACCTTTTCGGGACCGGTGCAATGGTGGCGGTTGCAAGAGCGGCACACCCTTCTCCCCTTCCAATGAACCCCATCATCTCATTGGTCGTCGCCTTGACGGAAACCTGGGAAGAATGGATGGCGAGAGCGGAAGCGATCTTCTTCCGCATGGAGGGAACAAAGCGGGAGATTTTGGGCGACTGCATGATCAGCATCGAATCAATGTTGACGATGGCGTACCCTGCTTTATGGAGCAGAGTCCGGACTGATCGAAGAAGGAGAAGGCTGGAATAGTTCTTATACTTCCTCATTGTGTTCGGGAAATGTGATCCGATATCCCCCAACGCTGAGGCCCCCAGGAGAGCGTCGCAAATCGCATGGGACAAGACATCGGCATCGGAATGACCCAGGAGTCCGACCTTGGAAGGGAGATGAACTCCTCCGAGGATCAGCTTTCGTCCTGGGCTGAATTGATGGACATCGTATCCAATTCCCGTCCGAACCAGTAATCCGACGTCCTTAGTCAATGGTGAACTCACTGAATTGATTCTGATATGCCATCCATTCGATTGACAAGTCTTTCACCTGGGCAGATCGCGGCCCGATTCGGACGTCCCTGACCAATTCTTCTATCAAGGATCGTTCACCCTCGACCTCGATCTCGACTTCACCCGTAAAGCGATTCCGCACAATCCCTTTCAGACCGAGAGGTGAGGCTTTCCTCAAAACAAAATAGCGGAAGCCGACACCTTGGACAAGACCCTTGACGATGATGCGAGCACCGATTTCCATGCTGGTGGACCAAAATACAAGGAATGAGAGTGAAAGTCAAAGAAAGCCGTGCGGGGGTGGTGCCACCGTTACGGAGAAAAGGCATTTCACAGAGGGACACTGAGGGCACGGAGTTCCACAGAGAATAGCTTTTCCCTGTGGAACTCTCCTATCTTCTTCTTTGTGGAACACTGTGAAATTCCTCAACCAGAGAATCGCCGGGGTTTTTCCGCGTTGTCCGGTGGGAAGAATCCTGATTCAGGCTTTGTCCGATCCCGCAATAGTTCTCAGCATCGCCAGTGCGGATGCAGACGGGCGCCGGGTGGAACGCGCCAAGAGACGGACCAGGGTTTCAAGCGTCCGCGGGTCGACACCCGCCCTCGTTGCTCCCCGGAGATGGGAGTAGAGCTGGGCATCGTACCGCTGTACAAAGAGAACCGTGATATTGATGAATTCCCGTTCCCGGAAGGAAAGGCCGGTCCGGGAAAGTATTTGGCCATACTCGTCCTCGCAGACCCTTCTCGCCAGACCGGGATGCAGGTCATCCAGCCGTTGCAGGAGCTTCTCTGCCTGGTCTCCGTAGACTGCCTTGAGGGCTGATGTGCCTTTCCGAAAAGCCCCTCTGGAAGAAATGGCTCCCGGTCTTCCAACTGTTCGTTTTCTCAAAGATTGCAAATATTTCAATCCTTCCAGCATGAGCGGAACGCCCAGGAGGAGCGAGAGTTGAAGTAAAAGTTCGGTACAGAACAAGCCGGAGAGAGAGCGCTGAGCAAGGCCCTTTCGCAAGAGGCCATATGCGCGCTTTCTTTGGTTCAAGGTGAGGAGCGCCGAGAGGGAAATGCAGTAATCCTCGCGCGTGCTCCATCGCGGTGAGCGGATGAAGAGCGTTCGTTTCATTGCAAGAAAAAAGGGACGGAGAGCATCTCCGTCCCTTCCATGTCGACGTTCTTCAAATTGATGTTATCTTCCTTTGAGGCCGTCAAGCTCGTATTGTGCGTTGCGGCTGTAGGTGGGATCTTTTTTCGCTTCAACAAATGCGGCCCTCGCTTTTTCGTTGTCCTTCATTTTCTTGTAGGCCAAACCGATCTCAAAATACTCCGCCCCTTTCGCGCCCCGCTTCTTCTGTTTGATAGCCTCCTCGGCAGCCTGAATGGCTTTCTCAGGATTGTCCAGTTTGTTGTAGACGATGGCACCAATCAGGTAAAGCTTCGGGTTGTTGGGATGTTGCCCCAGCGCTTCGTCGATAAGGGTTCCCGCTTCGTTGAACTTTCCGTCGCTTACCAATTGCTGTCCCTGGCCTGCGTAGGCTTCACTGATTCCGAGTACGGCTTGAGACATCTGCGGATTATACTTGAGGGCCTGCTTGAACGCTTCGATAGATTTTTCATACACTCGACTTGCTAGGAGTGTGCTCCCGACCGCGTTGTATCCCTGATAGAAATCGCCTTTGAGTTTGATCGATTCCTCAAATGCCTCGAGCGCCTTGTCCGTTTGCCTCGCATTTTTATAGGAAAGGCCGAGTTGATAATAGTACCGGAAATCCTTCGCCATCGAGAGAGCACCATTGTACTTCTCTATTGCGCTTGCATAATTTCCTGATCGAAAAAGGCCGTTTCCCTCATTATAGAGTTTATCGGCTTCGATCTTCTTCGTGTCAGGGGCCGGGGATTGGCCAAGAACGGGAACTGCGTTGAGGACCAGTAAAACAAGTAAGAGTTGTTTGGCCGCACTTCTCATCTCGCAACCTCCCTTGATGGTGATTAGTATGATTTGCACATGGGGTGCCCGGAGCGAGACTTGAACTCGCATGCCCTTTCGGGCGCCGCCCCCTCAAGACGGTGTGTCTGCCAATTTCACCATCCGGGCGATCAATTCAAAATGAAAAAGTAAAAATGAAAAACAGGCCGATACTTTTTTGCATTTTGAATTTTGCATTTTGCATTGTCTGTGAGCGTGGATGGCTTCGAACCATCGACCCTCTGCTTAAAAGGCAGATGCTCTACCCCTGAGCTACACGCCCGTTATGATGCTCATATCCTTTGGAACACAAGCGATTGGAAAAGAGTTCTTTGATCTTATGAAGATCAAGTAAGATACGCAGTTTTATCAGAATGTTCAACTCTGCCGGTCGAACTGCCCACTTATTGCCGGGGGGAAGAAGTGGCACCGTTCGCCTGCTTCTCTGCCTTGCTGCGGTACAGGATTCCCAGTGGAATGATGACACAGTACCCGAGAACGAGAAGAATGGGAGCCACCACGAGCGGAAGCGTGCCATCCCATGGCTGTTGCCCCAACGCGATGTATCCCAGGACAATCACCACCAGACCGAATGCAAGGATCTGATAGTTTGATCGGGTAAACGGAAGAGCGGCAACATTCGTTTTGCGCTTCGAAGAGCGTGCTTCTATTCGTGCCATAGCCTTGGTTTCCTGTTGAACCCACCCTGCAATAAAAAGCCCAGCGTTGGGGGGTACGCCGGGCCTGACCATTAATTTAACAACAGTCAGGGGAGTAACTGTCGTTAAGGTCAAGAGGAAATTTACACCATTTCGGTTGAATGTCAAGCCCCGGATAAAAATATTTACATGGTGGCCCGGATCCCCGTCACCAGCCTCCCTTCCACGAGCTGCAAAACCCTGTGGGCGCGACGAATCAAATCGTTATTATGGGTCGCAACAATAATGGTCTGGCCGCGTTTTTCCGCAAATTCCACTAACAACTCATGGAGTCTGGTGCCATTCTGCTCGTCCAGGTTTCCGGAAGGCTCATCAGCCAGGATGATCTGGGGACTGTTCATAAACGCACGGGCTACGGCAACTCGTTGCTGCTCCCCTCCCGAAAGCTCCGTCGGTTTGTGGTCAACCCGTTCCGCAAGGCCGACTTCCGCTAAAAGCTTTTTTGCTCTTTCCCGGACCGTGGGAAAAGCACTTCCCTGAATCAGCGCAGGCATTGCGACATTCTCAAGAGCCGTGAATTCCGGCAACAAGTGGTGGAACTGAAAAACAAATCCCAACTGGGTGTTCCTGAATTCGGCAAGGCGCTCATCCGGGAGAGTGGATATCCTCGTATCGTTTACCGACACCGAGCCCGAAGTTGGGCGATCAAGACCGCCAAGAATGTGCAACAACGTACTTTTGCCGGAGCCTGAGGGGCCAATAATAGCCAGCAGCTCTCCCTTGCGGACTTCGATATCGACACCCTTCAGCACATGAACGGAAACGGTCTTGCCGGTCTCATAGCTCTTGTGAAGAGCCTCCCCCTTCAGCATGATCGTCCTCTGTCTTATTCCCATCGGATAGCCTCCACGGGATCAAGTTGTGCCGCCCTCTTCGCCGGGTACAGGGCTGCAAGGGAACACAAACCGACGGCAGTCACAATCGTCACAAGAAGGTCGATTCCATGGACTTGAACAGGTATCGCCGGTATAATGTACACCGTCGGGTCCAGCGGAAAGAGATGATATTGGTCCTGTAAGTAGACCACAGCCAATCCGAGAACCAGGCCGGCCGCCGCTCCGATCAGGCCGACGAACACCCCCTCAAACAGAAAAATGCGGACAATACTCTTGTCGGTCGCCCCCATGGATTTGAGAATTCCGATTTCCCTTCTCTTTTCGATGACCGCCATGGTCAACGACCCGAGTAAATTGAAGGAAGCCACGCCGATAATCAGGCAGAGTATCACGAAGGCCATCCATCGCTCCATCTTCATCACGGCGTAGAGATCCCTGTGCAGATCGTACCAGGTTAATACCCGGAACGTCGGTCCAAACCGCGCCTCCAGCGTTGCCTTGAATGCCTGAGCCTCATCCAGAGAATGCAACCGCACCTCCACACCGTTCACCCGTTCCCCCATCCCGAACAAGGCCTGGGCCGGCGCGAGTCCTACATAGGCATAGTACGAATCGTATTCCCTGTTACTGGACTCGAAGATACCTGACACATGGAAGCGCCGAATCAGCGGCTGACCGAGTTGTAGCAGGAGCGTCTCAGACCCTGCGAGACTGACAACTGCGATGGTATCACCGACAACTGCTCCAAGCCGATCTGCCAGCGTCATGCCGAGGACAATACCGTTGCCCGTCCCCTCATCAAAGTTCATGGAGCCGAGAATGATACTCTTCTGTACTCCCGACACGGAGGCGATCTTGTTCGATTCAATTCCCTTGATGTTGACCACGCGGTTCAGGTTGCGGGAAACAACGACCGCTTTCCCGGAAACAAACGGGGCAATCCCTGACACTTCATCCTGCGACGATGCAAACGCCACAATATCCCCGTATTCATGAGATTCCGATTGGCTGACGGCTTCCACACGCACATGAGGGTCGAAGTTGATGAGAATCGATGACACCAGGCCGCTGAATCCGTTAAACACTGAGAGAACCACGATGAGAGCGGCAACCCCAACCGTCACGCCGACAATGGAGATGATGGAAATCAATGTTACCATCCCGATTTGGCGGCGGGAGCGCAAATAGCGAAACGCTATGAGGCGTTCATAGCTCATCACACGAACCGTATCAATCGGATCGGGTCCTGCTGCGCCGCGATCCGGGAAGGGATCAGAGCGGAGAGGAAACACATGACAAGCGTCAGAACGCTCACGAGAACAAAGACCTCCACGGAAAGGTCGATCGGCACGTGGGTCATATAGTAGATTCCCGAAGGAAGAGAGAAAAATTTGTACCGCAATTCCATCCAGCAGAGGCCGTACGCAAGGATGTTGCCCAGGACCGTGCCGGCCAACCCTATCACCATGCCCTGAAAAAGGAAAACGTTCATCAGCAGTCTCTTTTTGCTTCCCATGGTCCGCAGGACACCGATCTCCTTGGCCTTTTCCATCACCATCATGAGCAGAGTTCCGATGATGTTTACCGTGGCAACGATGATAATGAGTCCGATAATAATCGGGATCGGTTTCTTCTGCAGTTCGATCCAGGTGTACAGGTTCCTGTTCATCTGGTCCGTGGTACGGGCATAGTATGGATAGCCGAGTTCTTCTGGAATG
Source organism: Ignavibacteria bacterium UBA6688 (assembly GCA_002454845.1). Lineage (GTDB taxonomy): Bacteria > Bacteroidota > Ignavibacteria > UBA10030 > UBA10030 > UBA6688. The sequence continues at coordinate 1,824 of DKJQ01000096.1, read as the reverse complement.
GAAGCGGCCAGAGCGGCGGCTTTTGTCAGATCGCTCAGCAGAATATCGAATCCTGAAACTACGGGCCCTACACCGAAGAGGCGTTGAGCGTTTTTCAGGTGGACATAGACATAGGATTCATCAAACTCTCCCATCCCGGTTTCATAGATCCCCCTCACCTCAAATTGCATGACCCGGGTTTGTGAAAGGGAAACGGACGAGCCGCCGAGAGATAAGAGCAGGACCCTCCCGCCGGGACGCACACCCAACTTCTGCGCCAATCGGCGCCCGAGGATAATTCCTTCCCCCTCTTTTTCCAGGCTTTCCAGTCGGTAGTCTCCCTCCACGAGTTTAGTTTTCGCTGCCGACACGTCATTGGCTGGATCAACCCCTTTGATAAAGACTCCATCCATCGTGGCGTCGGACCGAATCATGCCCTCCCGTGAGAGAAACGGGGCCATCTCCATGACCTCAGGATGCCGAAGTCTTACCTCCTGAAGAGTACGGTCAGGCTCACCGAGAAGCTGATTTTGGAACGCGAAGAGCTGCATGTGTGCGGTAAAACTCACAACATTTTCCTTGATCGTTCGTTCGAAGCCGTTCAGAACAGAGAGTGTGATGATGAGCGATGCAACGCCGAGGGCAACTCCGATGATTGCGATGCCGGTGATGAAGGAAATAAAACCGCGATGGTGGCGTGAACGCAGATACCGGAGGGCTATGAAGAGGGAGACAGGCATGTTTGGGTCGGAAAGGCGGGGCGATCACTCTGCCGCGGGGCCAGGATTTACTTCTTCGTTGTCCCCCATTCCAGGAGATAGCTCTTGATGAAATCATCGAGGCCGCCATCCATGACAGCGTGCACATCGCTCGTTTCAACCCCCGTTCGGTGATCCTTCACCATTTGGTAGGGTTGAAACACATATGAGCGTATCTGGCTTCCCCATTCGATTTTCTTTTTTGTGCTTTCAATAGCGGTCAGGCGAGCCTCCTCTTCCTCCCGTCTCGCCTGGTAGAGGCGTGACTTCAGCATTTTCATCGCACGCTCGCGGTTCTGAAACTGCGAGCGTTCCTGCTGGCAGCCCACCACGAAGCCTGTGGGAAGATGCGTGATCCGTACGGCCGTTTCAACTTTGTTGACATTCTGACCGCCTTTGCCCCCCGACCGGAATGTGTCGATTCTCAGGTCGGCCGTGTTGATTTCGATTTCGACATCATCCTCGATTTCCGGATAGACAAACACCGACGCAAACGAAGTATGCCTTCGGGCATTCGCATCATAGGGAGAGATGCGCACAAGCCGGTGTACCCCGTTCTCCGCCTTCAGGTAACCGTAGGCATACTTTCCCAGGACTTCGATCGTGGCGCTCTTAATTCCTGCACCATCACCGTCGAGCGAATCGACCAAACTGACCTTGAAGCCGTTCCGTTCACACCAACGGGTGTACATGCGCAACAACATCTCGGCCCAATCCTGTGCCTCCGTCCCACCCGCTCCCGAATGAATGCCTAGAATGGCATTCTTCTCGTCATCAGCCCCCCCGAGCATGTTTTTCGATTCGAGATTTTCAATCTCTTTTTCAAGCTTCTCGAGGTCGCGGGCAATGTCTCCGCCCATCCCGGTTTCGTTTCCTTCCTGTGCCATCTCCAAAAGGGCTTCTGCGTCGGAGACTGCCAGATTCAATTTGTTCCAGGAGTCGATCCACTCCTTGCGGGAACTAATTTCCTGAAGCGTCTTTTGAGCGGAGAGATTATCATTCCAGAATCCCTCGACAGCGCTTTTCCCATGGAGTTCTGCAAGCTCGGCTTCTTTTTTGTCGAGGTCAAAGATACCCCCTCAGAGAA
>DKJQ01000354.1 GCA_002454845.1 Ignavibacteria bacterium UBA6688 | reverse complement strand
GAGGCTACTGCGGAAGGAATCGTACCAACTATTCCTATAGGACTCCTTTTTAATCTGGTTCTCAACTGAAAAGCCGTTAACGAACGCAACAAAAACGAAGCTTGGGCCGGCGTTCCACAGGTTCTACTTTAACGCATTACCGGGAAATATTACTCATTCTGCAACTTAGAGTCAAGATTTGTCGGGCCGATTCTTGAGAACCTAGGACTGCACCTCCGTTCCATGGATGGCACGGTCGGTCGATTCATTCCCAAACGAGCCCGGAATCAGGATATTTCTTCAGCGGTTCTCACGATGGCATCAACAGTGACCATGCTCGTCCGTGTGTCCGCCATCACACTGCCTCCGAAATGGCCATTGATTCCCTGGCAGAGAATGTTGCCTGAGAATCCGCGCTCCCATCTCCCAAGAAACGGATGAAAAATTCAAGCGCACGTTCCCATGCTGCATCCGGGGTACAGAAGCATGGTGAGGTGGAGAGGATGAATGATATATTTCCGGGCGCCGGCCCCATCCTGAAAATAAAGCCTATGGAGAGGAACGCCGCGATGATCAGGAGGACGCGATGAAATGCAATCAGCCGGTGTCAGAGGGGACCGGCATGGGGCCGATCACCCACGACGCTTGTGTTTCGTACACATTCCTCGTACAATGAAAACCAGAAGAGAGTAGAGCGCTGAAACCCCCTGCCACATTATCCTTCACGGGCACCGTACGATTCATGGCCTTCCGCCAGACGCCTCAGATTCCCATGACCAAGTCAAGCTTGTATTGGGATGCGGTGGTGAGAAACCTGGGGGACCGTTATTATTTTGACGCGACAACGGGGAGGTACAAATCCGATTGTTTCTACGCATTCACAATCGATTGCATCGGAGAGAGGGGGACGGGTTGGTTGCTCAAGACCGATCTCTTCGAAGAAGCCTTCGGCACCGATGAACTTTTTTCGCGATTCTCCCCCCAGAATTTAGCCGCCGTCGGCATCGACATTTCCCCCTACGTGACGCACCGGGCCCGCACGCGCGCGGGCACCGGTTCCGGTCATCCGGTGTACTCGTGCGCCGATGTCCGCTCCCTGCCGTTCAAACCCGATTCAATCGATGTCGTTCTCTCCCCTTCAACCCTTGACCACTTCGAAGACGAGGTATCTTTTGTCACGAGTATCCGGGAGCTGGCAAGGGTTCTTAAGCCTGACGGCGATCTGATTCTGATCATGGACAACAAGGCGTATTTCTTCAGAGAATTGTTAAAGCTCAAAGCCCGGCTGGGCATTTCCCCGACACCGGTAGGACAAACCTACTCGTTGGAGTACCTTACTTCGCTCCTGGGGCGTGAAGGATTCGCCATCCGCCGCACCGACCGAATTGTTCACGTGCCTATTAATATCGTCACTTCAGGGATGCGCCTTCTGGCGCGGATCCTCCGTCACAAAGCGGGTCCGATCTTTTCAAGAGTGGATAGCATGCTTCACCATGGTCCGTTCCGTTCCCTCACCGGCATTTACCTCGCTGTTCACGCCGTCAAGAAGGAGAGAAGCGATGCCGGGTGACGCATTCCGCCCCCCCCTTGAGCCTGGCGTTCATACGCTCGTGAATAGCCGTCAAGAGATCATCGGATTCTTTGCCGTTGATTCCGTCGCGGGTGAGCGACTCTGCGGCGGCATACGGATGGCTCCCAACCTGACGAGCGATGAGTTATCTGACCTCGCCGCAATGATGACTTCAAAATTCGGCTTCTGCGGCATCAAACTCGGCGGTGCAAAGGCGGGCATCATCGGGGATCCGGATATGGCCCCGGAAGAGAAAAGGGAGAAACTCCGTGAATGCGGCAGTCAGCTAGCACCTTGGCTCCGGTCAGGACGGTATCTCGCGGGGTGTGATCTCGGTATTTCGGACGTCGATCTGAAAATTATCCTCGAAGCTGCAGGTGCGAGGCCTGAACAAGGCAGGGCGACTGCGGAGTCCGCAGGCCGCGCAACCGCGCTGACCGTGTTCACCGCAATGCAGTGTGCGTGTGAATTGGAGGGAAGCTCGCTTGAAGGGAAGACGATCAGCATCGAGGGGTTCGGGAACGTCGGTTCATCTCTCGCAAGGCTTGTTGCACGCGCAGGCGCCCGTGTCGTTGCCGTTTCAACCGGCAAGGGGACCATCCTGGATGAGGGCGGGATCGAGGTGGAACAGCTCATCGATCTCCGGAGCCGCTTCGGAAGCGACTGCGTGAATCACCATCCACTGATCAAGCCCTTGCCTTCCCCTCTGATTGCTTTGGTTCCTGTGGATATTTATGCCCCATGCGCCCGGCTCTACTCGATCTCCAGCGAAACGATTCAAGATGTCAAGGCCAGGATCATTTGCGGTGGGTCGAACCTGCAAGCCTGTGCAGGGCTGGAAGAGGTTCTTCATCAGAGGTCGATACGGTATGTCCCTCCCTACATTGCTAACTGCGGCGGTGTACTCTGGGGAGCTATGAAAATATTTGAACTCGAATTTCCGGCTTTCGAAAGGATCGTCGAAACTCAGTTGCGGCGGGCCATCACCGTGCTTCTGGAACGAGCCGCCCGTTTGAGGATACCTCCGCTCTGGCTCGCCGATGAGGTTGTCAGAATTCGCCGGGAATCCTTCTCCCGGAGCGAGAAGCCCTCATCCCCCTCCCGGATCGTCTGGCGGGTGGGGAGTTGGGCTCACCGCCGAGGTCTGGTGCCCGGTGTTGTGGCCCAGACGATTGGCCGCCGCACCTTCCATCGATCGATGGAGGAGTTGCTGGAGACCATCCGAACGGCGCAGCGATCCGGCGAATCCCCGTGACGCGCCGTCCCTTCGCTTCCCTCCCCTTAATTCTCTCGTTCGCGGTCCGCTGGTTTTCGGATCTTCGCGTGTTGATTCTCGACGGACGACTTGGTACGTTGGCAGGACGCGACAGGTAAACGGTCTACGGAACAATATCGGGCCCATGGACCGGCATCCGAATCTTTTCCGGGCACATTTTCAGGCAATTCCAGAACATTATTTCGACCGATACAGAGAGTTTCCGATCATTGCCATGCGTCCTCCTCGTCCCCGACCGGGCACCACCCCACAACTCCCCACAACCGGCATGCCGATACCAACGTCAGCTCGTCCGTCACCCACCCCCGGGGAGGTATCGCCCATCTCGATCATCATCCCGAGTTACAACGCAATACAGTTTGTCGAATTGTGCCTGGACTCGCTCGTCCCACAGGCATCAGACGCGCAAGCCGAGATCATCCTCGTCGATTCCTCGGACGATGGAACAGCGGAGCTTGTGCGCTCGCGCTACCCGGAAGTACGGGTCATTCGGTCTGACCGTAGACTCTATCCAGCCCAGGCGAAGATGGCGGGTAGAGCGGCAGCCCGGGGGAAGATCCTCGCCATGGTGGATGCAGATTGCACGGTTGGGCCCGAATGGCTCCACCGCCGCCTCGCCCTTCATCTCCATGGACACAACGTTGTGTTCGGCTCCCTTCTCCCTCACCCGGACAACACCGTGACAGGTTGGGCATACTATTTTGTGGAATTCTGTTATTTTCTTCGACTGAAGACTCCCGGCGTCGTCCGACAGGGGAGCGGCGCAAATATGTCTTTCGATGCCTCGGTGTTCGATGCAGTCCGATTCCGCGAAGAGTCGGCATACGGGCTCGACGTCGTGCTGGACGCCGACCTCCGGGAACAAGGCGTGGCAATCCAGTATGACCCAGGATTGCCCATGTTTCACCGGTATCACAAGCCCTTCAGGCAATTCCTGGCGCATCAATTTCACCATGGCAGGCAGATAGAGACCATTCTCTTTCGATACCGATGGGACTCACTTCCCCGTTGGCGGTTTTGGATGTTTCTCTTGCTTGGGCCGGTCATTCCCCTCCTCTATATCGGGTATGTCATCCTGACGGTTCTGGTCGCTGCGCCGCGTTTTCTTCCCCGGCTTATCGCCGCGTTCCCCCTCGTCGTCTCCGGATCAATCTTCAGAAAAATGGGGGGATGGTGGGCTCACATCGAATGGCTCGTGCGGACATCCCGGTAAACTTCTCAGGGAGGATTCTCCATATTTTTCCTCCCCTTCCCTCATCAATTTCCGTATATTGGTCCCTGAATAACAGCCCCCCGGCATTCTTGTGAGCAGCACTCTGACAACGTCTCCCCGTTTCAGCGTCATTATTCCAACACACAATCGTCTCAAGCTTCTTCAACAGACGATTGAGAGCGTTCTGGACCAGGACTTCCCCTCCGATCGCTATGAGATCATTGTCTCAAGCGATGGAAGCACGGACGGAACCCGTGAGTATCTGGAATCGCTTGATTCTGCCATCAACTTCCGCTGGAGCCACATCGAGAGCAGTGGCGCATCGGCGGCACGGAACCGTGGGGCAGCCCTTGCACGCGGGGAAATCCTGGCGTTTATCGATGACGACTGTCGAGCCCCGCACACCTGGCTCTCAACGTTCGACAGGGTCTTTCAGGAACAACGCGTCGATGCCGTGTTCGGAAAGGCTGTGAACCGGATTGCGAATCATCTCCTTCCCATTGTCTATGAGGAGATGAACACCTTCTTGCACGGCCGGTTCAACGAGGGGACAGACCTCCCCTCATTCCTCACTACCAATAACCTGGCTTGCTCGCGAACGGTCCTGGAAGCGGTGGGGGGATTCGACGAGCGGTTTCTTGTCGGGGCGGAGGATCGTGAACTGGGATCAAGGCTCCTTGCAGCAGGAAAGACTCTTGTCTTCGATCCTTCGATCACGGTCGATCATTACCATGCCTTTTCGTTTCATTCGTTCGTTTCCCATCACGTCAGCTTCGGGCGCGGTTCGTATCTCTTTCTGAACGTCGTCGCCCCCGAAAAACAGCTCCCCCCCTCTCACACCTCCTTCAGCGACGTGGTGAAGCTCCTGCAATTCGTGGGGCGGGGAAAGGCCCTCTCCCGACGTCTGCTCGGCCTTTCCGTGGTGATCGTCGCACAACTTTCGATCCTTGCGGGATATCTCAGCGCTTCCATCGAGGGGGTAACAGACCTCCATGAGGAGCGAAGACGGGAGGAGACCTCAGCGGGACACGAGAGCCAGGGGACGACCATCGGCCTGTTTTCCTTTCTGGGCGGAACGGTGGTGAGCTCCAGCTTTGGATTGTTGAGCTTCATAATCCTTGGCAACGTACTCGCCCTTCCCGATTTCGGAGTCTTCATGGTTGCCTTCTCCCTGGAAGCAATCGTCTCCGGTCTTGCCAACCTCGGACTTCCCACGAGTATCGCCCGCTTTGCCTCGGAGTTGTCCAAGAAGGGAGATGCGACCGGAGTTGCGGCCACCCTGCGAAAAGGACTGCTGGTGCAAAGTTCGCTGGTCGCCATCGTTCTCGTCGGCCTTTGGCTCACTTCAGACCTTCTCGTGAACGATCTTTTTGTCATCGATCTTCCCCCGCCACTCTTCTTCGCCGTGATGGCGGGTGTGTGCAGCTCCGCATTCTTTCAGTACTTTTCATCGGTCTATTCGATCTTTCTCCGGTTCAATAACCTGGTCCTGCTCCGCACCGCCGTTTCTGTTGTTCGGCTGGCCGCCATCGGAGCCGTGGTCGTCCTGGGCTTTGCTTCGCCGATATCCCTCTACCTTGCTTTTACACTTCCCAACGGGCTGGGAGCCCTGATGGCGTACCTCGAGTACCGAAAGCACATGCGAGAGACCCCCTCCCCCACCGCGACGAACCTCCGGACGATACTGTCGTTTGGAGGGTGGCATACTGTCTCCCAGCTCTCCAGGCTCCTCATCACGCACATCGGATTACTTATTCTCGCCATGTTCTCGACTCAGGAGGAAGCCGGGACATTCGGCCTGGGATTGACGCTGAGCTTTCTGTACGGCGTGATCGCCTCTGCCATGAGTTCCTACTTCCTTCCCCTTGCAGCACGCATCAGGTCGGAGAATGAGATTCCCCCCTTCCTGCTGCGAAGCTTCAGGCTCGGCTTCCCTCTCGCGATCCTCTGCTTCGCCACGCTGCTCGTCTCATTCCCGCTGGTCAGGCTCCTCTTCGGCGAGGCCAAAACAGCCGCTGTTCCCGTTTTCATCCTGCTGGCATTGCCTCTCATCGGGCAAATGATGTTCACCGGCATTTCGGCATTTTTTCACTACCTCTTTCGTCCGGAGTACGGGGCGTATGAGATGCTGCTCCGCCTCACGGTCTTTGCCGCCGGTTCGTTCGCCCTCGCCGGGTACGGCGCGTTGGGCATTGCTCTTGCATTCCTCTGCGCAGGCGTGATCGGGATAGCATTCTCGGTCTTCCTGGCGCAACGAGAGTTGCGGAAACTTGGACTGAGGTTCACCAATTGACCCACGAGACGAACTCCTTTAAGGTATCAGTGATCATTCCGGCCCAAAACCGTGAGCAGACTCTTCCTGAAGTCCTCCATGCAATTCGGGAGGATCCTTCGGTTTACGAGATCATTGTCGTTGACGACGCCTCGACCGACTCCACTGTGCGCATCAGTCGTGAACTGGGGGCGATGACCATCACGCTCGAAAGTAACCATGGCGCGAACTATTGCCGCAACCTGGGAGCCTCCCATGCGTCGGGCGATATTTTTCTCTTTCTCGACAGCGATGTTGTGATCCGGCCAGAGGCGATTGCAGAACTCCGTCGAGCCCTCTCAAACGGGAATGTGGACGCCATCGTGGGGCTGTATTCAGCGCACCATCGCCACCCGGAACTCGCAAGCCAGTACAAGAACCTGTGGATCCGGTACTCCTACCTCCGATCACACCAGTCCCTCGACTGGATCTTCGGGGCGGTCGCCGCGATCCGGGCCGGGACCTTCCGGAAAGCCGGGGGTTTCAACAGGGAGTTTTATGTAAAACAGGGGGGCGAGGACCTTGAACTCGGAAAACGCATGACCCGCTCACAGTACCGCATCAGGCTCGAGCCGGCCGTGGAGGTGGAACATCTCAAGCAGCACACCCTCAGGAGTCTCCTGAAGAACGACTACGATCGAAGTCAGGGATTTGTCCGGCTGGCGTTGAAGCTGGGGCAGTTCGGGACGTCTTTCCGGCGCGGATTTGTCAACATCTATCCCGGTTTTGCCTACTCGGTGCCCCTGGCCTGGCTGATCTTCCTCACGGGCCTCTCGGGGCTTTGGAGGACGGAGTATTGGTGGGGGACGCTGGCCTCCACAGCACTGTATACTGTCATTAATGTTCCATTCCTTGCCTACTACTCCCGCCAGCGACCGATGACAGAACTCCCGGCGATCATCGGTATCATGTTCCTCGATCACCTGGTTTGTGCGGCCGGCAGCGTGCGTGGAATCCTGAGCTTCCTTTTTTCCCCGCGCGCTCTGCGATGACCCTCCGACACTCCTCCGCGTTCGCGTCGGTTTTTCTCATCACCCTCGCAGTCTACCTCCGGACGCTCTGCCCCACGATCTATGTCGGCGATAGCGCCGAGTTCATCACCAACATGGTGACGCTCGGGATTAACCATCCGACCGGGTACCCGCTCTTTAATCTTCTCGGGAGGGTCATCATCACCCTGGTTCCGTTCCTGGATCCGGCGTACGCTGCCAATCTTGTTCCGGCCCTTTGCGCGTCGCTTGCCTCCGCCCTCTTTTTTTCACTCACGAAACTCCTGACCGGACGTGACAATCTCGCCTTCGTTTTGGCACTCAGTTACGGCTTCTCCTCGACTCTCTGGGCCAGGGCCACTTCTGCCGAAGTCTATACGCTGAATAGCCTTTTCATCATCGTGACATTTCTTTTGGTGTTTCGATGGCAAATTCTTGATGATTCCAGGAGCTTGCTAGCCGCGTCGTTTATAACGGGGATGGGATTAAGCCAGCATATCACAGGGGCTCTTGTAGTACCCCCTTTGATACTCTTCGTCCTCCTTCATCGACCGCGCCTCGTGTTCGAGTTTAAGTTCATGCTCACTCTCCTGCTCCTTGGGGTGCTTGGGTTCTCCACGTATCTGTACCTACCCCTTCGCTCCCTCGCAGACCCTCCGGTTGATTGGGGCAATCCCGAGACACTGGAGGCCATCTACTATCACTTTTTTCCCCCACTCCAAAAGGGATTATTCGACGCCGGGCAAAGTCAGTTGCAGGAGAGGTTTTTCTGGTTGCTGAAACAGGCTTTTACCAGGGAGTTCTGGTTCTTCGGAACTCTCGCGCTTGTCGGCGTGCTGGGCTTCCTGAAGGAGTGGCGAACCCTCCTGTGCCTGCTTCTTCTGATTGGGATCAACGTCGCGTTTACATTGATCCGGCTGCTTCCGATGCACGCCGACTTCGATGCGTATTTCATCCCCACCTATATCGCCATGGCTCTGTTGATGGCCCGGGGACTGACCCTGGTCGTCGGTCTTGCGGAACGACGATTTCCCCGGCTTGAGACAAACACCGGTCGATCCGGGCTGACGGCAGGGCTTCTTGCCATACCCATCATCATCCTGTCTGCCAATTTTTATGAGAGCGACAAAAGTGAAAATTATTTCGGCCTGGATTTCGGGAGGAACTTATACTCCGTTGCCGGGGATAGCGCCATTGTCTTCACCATGGGGGATGAGCAGACATTCAGCGGCTGGTATCGCAAGTATGTCGACCGCGAGCGTCCGGACATCACGATCATCGACAAAAACCTTCTCGGGGCACGGTGGGGGGGATCACATATGTACAACCGCGATCTCGGACTGACCATCAAGGAACGGCAGTCCGCAGAGACGATCGCCCGTCAAATCATCATGGAGTTCATTGACTCCCGTCCCATCTATGTCACCCATCGCCTTCCGTGGGAGTTTCTCCCCCAGGAATATGATTATGTCCATCATGGGATGTTGATCCGCATCATGCCGAAGGGAACTCCTCTCCAGTACCGGAAAACGTCCTATGCGTACCATCCCGCCTGGGAGAAGGTTTTTTTTGATGAACGATCTCAATTGATGGTGGGATTCTATACGAAGGAATTCATCGACAACGCGCAATTTTGGTATAACCAGAAGAACTACACGGCCGGGCAGGAAGAACTGGACCAGTTTTTCGCCTTCCCGTACCCGCCGTCAGCGGAGGATAAGGTCACAGCGTGCCTCTTGCAGGGATTGCTTCTTGTACAACGGAAGGAATTTCAGGCAGCGCTGGGGTACGTCGATTCCGCACTGGCGCTCGCCCCCACCGAATGGCGCGCGTACGAATACCGCGGTAACTTTCATTTCATGAGGAACGACTCAATCCAGGCTTTAGTGGATTGGAAGCGATCGCTCTCCTTCAATCCCTCCAACGAGAACCTCCGGCGGAATGTCGATTTTCTGACAAAGCTCTTTGAGGAACGAAAGCCCTGACACTCTCCCCCGCAGTGTCAACTCCCACGTCGATCGACCAAGCCGGTGTTCCTTCACGTTAGTCTTAAAAACTGTACCGCACGTTGGCAAAGAGACCGCGACCTCTCGTCGTAAACCCGTTGATCTCCAGGTACCGGGCGTCGAGCACATTCTCCACACGCAAGTTCAAGGAGAGTTGCGGGGTAATGTTGTACCGGGCGGCAAGGTCGAGCAGCGTGTATTCCTCAACACCGGCAGTCCCCAGCGCCCCGTATGGGCCAAGGTCTGAGTTATAGTACACGTCCATCCTGGACCCGGCATGCTTCAGATCAAGCCGTGCGGAGAATCGCTGGACCGGCGTGTAGGCCAGCGACGCATGGAACGTGTCGGGTCGCCTGGTCAGGCCCAGGGATTCGACCGCCTTTGTAATGAACGCCCCGTTGTTATATACCTGCACATGATGCCCGGCCGTTTGCCTCAGGTCCAGTGTGGACGGATCGTACCGAAGCTTGCCCCCGACAAGGCTCACGGCTCCGGTGAGGAGCAGTTCCTCGCTGAGCCGGATATGCAGGCTTGCTTCAAAGCCACGCGTGATCAGGTTGCCGAGGTTCAGATACGTATCCCCGCGGAAATCGTTCCGCATCCAATCGTTCCCCAGTGTGTCGATCCCCACATTTTTGTCCCATAAATATATATACTCGATCACATTCCTCACCTCGTTGGAGAAATAGCTAAGATTGAAGCTCACTTTATCCTGGAATCGGTACTTCAGTCCCACTTCATACGACCTCGATGTTTCGGGCTGGAGGTTCCTGTTGCCGCGCGTAATCCCAGAAACGAAATCGGCATTCGGGACGAACAGTTGATAGAGGGAGGGAGCATTGAACCCGGTTGAATACGAAGCATAGACCAGCGATTGGTCCGAAATCCTGTAGGAAGGAGACACTTCCATGGTCGCATTCGAACCGTAACCGCTATGGTTGTTCCAACGCGCGCCCAATCCAAGCGAAAACCGCTTGGCCCCTTCAGCGATGATCTTCCCATCCAGGTCAACGTGGCCAAAGAGGCTCCCTGTAGAGGAAGAGAGACCGAGCGAGTCGAGGTCGGTGGAGGATTCAAACTCGCCGAAGGAACTGCGTGAGTAGAAGTAGCTTCGGGAGCCCATCGTTTCCCGATACAAACCGGCCCCCATCATCAATTGCGCCCCCTCCAACTCCATATTGAGAAGCAATTCGTTGTTGTGGATGCTCCCCCGGTAATTGGCCTCTACATAGGTCTGATCCGTTCTACCAAGGGCATCCACGACGGACGAGTCATCCACCGCAGAGCGCTCCATTGCGGAATACCCGCCAACGTACTTCACACGGAGCCGCTCGGTCACCCTGTGCGATGCTCCATAAGTGAAAAGGCTCCGCGTAAAATCGACGACGTAATTATCGTCATCCCTGAAAGCCCCCTTATCGATGTCGATCCGATGATCCGTGGCGTGCACCGAGGCATAGACATCCCACTCATCATTTTGAAATCCGACCTTCCCCACGAGGTCGTGCTTCTCGAATCCATCCCGGTCGCGGTTTTGGAAGGTCCCCGGCGTGGAAACAGTATCCACCGTCGCATCCATTCCCTTGGTGGTTCTATTATTGATCGCAGCATTTACGTACAGGCCGGAGGGTGTTGTATAGTTGAGAAAGAGGTTTTGGGAGAACGTCGAGGTTCCCCTACCGAACATCCCGGTGCTGATTTCCGCGTCACCGTGAAACCCGGGGTCGAGTTTCTTCCGGGTGATGATGTTGATCACGCCTCCGATCGCGGAGGAGCCGTAGAGGGTGCCGTGCGAGCCGCGCACGATCTCGATCTGGTCCAGGTTCGCGAACGAGAGCTCGGAGAGTTCCGCCGCGTTGTTCACGGCAGAAGGATCCGTAATCCGGACATCGTCGATCAGGATGGTCGTGTGGTTGCTGTTTTCCCCCCTCATGAAGATACTCTGAACCGCCCCGGGATTCTGGCCAGCCCCTACGACAAAGATCCCTTCATGCTGCGAGAGCACCTCCCCCATGCTCTGGAAGAGAGATCCGTTGAGCCGGTTCCCGGGAATCACGCTGATACTCCTCCCCACCTGGAGAGCATCCCGTTCACTGCGCGTCGCCGTGACAACGATCTCCGGAAGATAATAGGTCCTGATCGAGTCCTGCGCCGACCTCAGGGCTGGTCCTTTTTCCGAAGCCCGGAGGTGCGCAGGGAGCGATCCTGAAACAAGCAGGGCGAGAAACAAGCGGAATACAGTTGAGCCGTTCATGGTTCGTTCTTTCAATAGGTGGATTGGAGAAGTTGTGAATGTACCGCGGCACCGTCCTGATTTTTGCGATGGGTTGACAGTTTATGAATCTCAAGAAAGGAACTCCCCGTTTCGGTCCGAATGGAACTACCATCGAGGTGAAGTGAGTCGCGGAACACCGGGCCATCCAGGACGAGCGTGTGGTATTCCCCCTGCTCCCCACACAGATCCATGCCGGTCTCGGCACTTACACGCTTCAATTCCCCAAGGGACGCTTCCGTCAATTCCGTCCCTACCCACTCAGGACCAAGCCAGGGGGAGCGGACATAGGAAAAGCATACGCGAAATTGTTGCTCGAGGATCGACTCCATCAGACTCTGTCGTCCCCGTTCCCATAATGGGGTTACAGCTGTCATTCCAAGCTCTTTGGCTATACTGCTTACCCAGTTCGGGTTACCTCCAACCTCATCGATATCACCGGTAATAATATGCGATATACCCAGTTCCTCCTGCATGAGGCGAAATGCAGATTGGTATCCCTGTCTGTAAGGCGGCCTTACCTCGAACGTCCGGTACACCAATCCCAATGCTTCGGCTTGCTTTTGGAGAAAGGAAACCGGATGGGCACGAAAAGCTGCGTCGGGAGGCACGAATGTCACAAGGAAGCTGACTTTGTATCCAAGACCAACCGCCTCGTGTAAGGCAAGGCATGAGTCCTTTCCCCCTGTCCAGAGAACGGCGGCTGTGTGTCGTGCCTGCATCAGGGAGCCACTCCGGCTTCCGGAAGCGGGTCCAGGATTTTGAACCGGCGCCTGGCCAGCTCAAACCCTCCAAAGAGAACACCGGTATAGAGAAGCGAGCCCGCGAACATATTCCGGAAGAAGGGAATTGCTGCGACATAGCACGCCACCAGCCCGTCCATGTTCAGAGGGTACACGATCCCATCCCCCCCGAACCAGACGGCGAAGTTCGTCACAACAAAGAACAGCACCGATCCACCTACCGTGGAACCGATGGCCCCCTTCCAGGTTACCCGATTTTTCATCGAGAGTCCCCACAGGGTCATGAGTGCAAACAAACCATAAACGATCAGTCGCATTGGCGAAATGAACGCATATCCTTGCATGAGCGAGAGGCCGAGATCGCTGACCGCCATCGCCATGAGCGGGACGAGGAATGCTGCCCGCCTGCTGGAATAATAGGCTCCCCCGAACAACGCCAGGGGGATCATCGGCGTAAAATTTGGAGGATGGGGCAGAAGCCGCATGGCCGCCGCACCAAACACCATCAGGGTGAGCACGATAAACCTTGAACGGATCATATCTTTCCTCCATCGATGAAAGTGACTGAAAATCTCTGGCGTGGTTGGGTAAAAAAAAAGCCCCGATCTTCGTGGGAAGATCGGGGCTAAAAAGGGATACGGCGAAATAACGTCGATTATCGGCTTTTGAGATCCTTCCCGCGAAGGCATCAAACAACTCGTCGTGGCAGGTCTCCTGGCTTACCCGATCTCCGACTCGTCTTCCCGTCCAGCGGAGGACAGTGACTTTTTTATCGGGGACTGAATCCTGCGTATATTCTGCAGGATCGGGATCACAGTTGCGGGGCAGCTTCCGAATCATCGTTCAAGGAACGATCCACGGAATTCCCTTTTCATCCCGTCAAGACCACAGGTCATGACGGGACACCACAACGTATCTGAGAAAGAACGAACTCTTACAACTGAGGCTAATATAGAAAAGTCCGCATCAGTTGTCAAGGGGAAATATTTTATCTCGCAACCCCCGGCCTCTCCCCCGCATCACGCGCGATTCCCCCTGAAGGAGGTTCGGGAGCCGATT
>DKJQ01000050.1 GCA_002454845.1 Ignavibacteria bacterium UBA6688 | reverse complement strand
CTCTGTGCCCTCCGTGCCTCTGCGGTGAGACGTGTTAGCCGGATTTTTTGCAGGATCCAATGAAACATATTCGAAATTTCTGTATCGTCGCCCACATCGATCACGGTAAGTCGACCCTTGCGGACCGTTTGCTGGAGCAAACCGGCACCATCGCCATGCGGAACATGACCAAGCAGGTGCTTGACGACATGGAGCTGGAGCAGGAGCGGGGGATCACGATCAAACTCCACGCCATTCAGATGAAATACAAGGCGAGGAGCGGTGAGGACTATGTCCTGAACCTTATCGATACCCCGGGACATGTGGACTTTACCTATGAAGTCTCACGCTCCCTTGCAGCCTGTGAAGGGGCGATCCTTGTTGTCGATGCAACGCAGGGGGTTGAGGCGCAAACCATTTCCAACCTGTATCTTGCCATCGATGCCGGCCTGGAGATCATTCCCTTCATCAACAAGATCGATCTCCCGAGCGCGAAGACGATGATCGACACGGTGAAAAAGCAGGTCATCGATCTTATCGGTTGCACCGAGGAGGAGATCCTCCTGGGAAGCGCCAAATCGGGACTTGGCACAGACGACGTGCTTGAAGCGATCGTCCGTCGTGTCCCCCACCCGCAGGGGGACCCGAACGCCCCGTTGCGGGCTTTGATCTTCGACTCGGTCTTCGACGAGTACCGCGGCGCGATCGCGTATATCCGGGTTGTGGACGGGACTATCCGTGAAAAAGACATGATCCGGTTTTTCTCGAACGGCAAGGAATTCCAGGCGGAAGACATCGGTGTGTTCGAAATGCACCGCAAACGTGTGGGGGCACTTCTTTCCGGAGATGTGGGGTATGTCATCGCCAACGTGAAGGATGTGCACGACACGAAGGTGGGGGACACGATCATGAACGCCGAACACCCCGCTTTGGAACCGTTGCCCGGGTACAAGGAAGTGAAGCCGATGGTCTTCAGCGGAATGTATCCCTCCAACAGCGACAATTTTGGCGAGTTGCGTGACGCCCTGGAGAAGCTCAAGATCAACGATGCATCCCTGATCTTTGAGCCGGAGACGTCGCTGGCTCTCGGGTTCGGGTTCCGGTGCGGGTTTCTCGGGTTGCTGCACATGGAGATCATCCGGGAACGGCTCGAACGCGAATACAACCAGTCCCTCATCAACACCGTCCCCAACGTCGAGTACAAAGTTATTAAGACCGACGGGAAAATAGCGCTCGTCGATAACCCGGCCTTCATGCCACCCGCGGGGAGCATCGAGCGGGTCGAGGAACCGTTCATCAAAGCACAGATCATTGCCCCGACCGAATACATCGGCACCATCATGAAGTTGTGCATGGACCGGCGGGGTCTTCATAAAAATACGACATACCTGACTCCCGAGCGGGCCGATATCCAATTCGAACTTCCCCTCGCCGAGATCATCTTTGATTTCTACGACAAGCTCAAATCCGTCTCCCGCGGGTATGCTTCGTTTGATTACGACCTTTTGGACTATCGCGAATCCGATCTCGTCAAGCTCGATATCCTCCTGAATGGTGAGCCGGTCGATGCGCTCTCGACGATCGTGCACCGGGCGAAAGCCTATGAATGGGGCAAGAAGCTTTGCTCGAAACTTCGCGAGCTCATCCCTCGTCAAATGTTTGAGGTCGCCATCCAGGCAGCAATTGGCAGCAAGGTTGTTGCGCGAGAGACACTCAGCGCCATCCGGAAGAATGTCTTGGCGAAGTGTTACGGCGGGGATATATCCCGGAAACGAAAGCTCCTCGAGAAGCAAAAAGAGGGGAAGAAGCGGATGAAACAGGTGGGAAGAGTGGAAGTGCCGCAGGAGGCTTTTTTGGCAGTTCTCTCCATGGAAGATTGATACAGCAGAGAAAATCAAATAAAGGATCGTACGTGAAAAAAACAGAAGAGCGGAAGCACCAGCAGCCGGAGCCGAAGGCCACGTCATGGAAGCAAAAGACCATAGCCTTCTTCAAGGAGTTTGGGATCGTTTTCGGAGCCTTCCTGGTGCTCAACAACTTCGTTGTCGCCTCTTTCCTTGTTCCAACCGGGTCGATGGAGAACGAGGTCATGACGGGGGATCTCTTGTTCGTCAACAAGTTCATCTACGGGGGCACATCGCCGAGGAACATTCCGTTCACCAATGTCCGGTTGCCCTGGTTCCGCGTTCCCGCGTTCCGCGATGTCGAGCGGGGTGACGTGATCGTGTTTGTCTTTCCGGGTTATCGCGATGAGGTGGAACCGGAAGAGTTCACGTTCTATCTCAAACGGTGTGTCGGGTTGCCGGGAGACACTCTCCAGATCGCGGAGCGGGTTCTCTCTGTGAACGGGAAGGTCGCCCCTCTTCCCCGCAATATGAAGTTCAGTTTCTCTGGAATCGCCAATCCACTCCTTGTCGATGAAAGGGTGTTTCCGAAAGGAGCGCCCTGGAATGAGGATAACTATGGTCCCATTGTCGTACCGAAGAAAGGGATGGTGATCCCCCTTTCCGCTGAGAACATGGAACGGTGGCAAATCTTCATACGCCGGGAGGGTCGGAGTGCCAGGCTGACCAACGGCACAGTGGAAATCGACGGCCAGCCGGCAACGGAATATGTCGTGCAGCGGGACTATGTTTTCGGCATGGGCGATCACCGTGACAACAGTCTCGACGGCAGGTATTGGGGGTTTATCCCGAAGGAGAATCTTGTCGGAACTCCGCTCATTGTCTACTGGTCGTGGGATACCGACATCCCGATCTATGATATCTTCGCCAAGCTGGGTTCCGTTCGCTTCGGAAGAATCGGCACATTGATCCGCTGAGCGAACCGAGAAAGGCAGGCCGTGATCAGGATGGCAGATTCATGCATGAAGATTTGAATCATACCGCACGCATGACTCCCGGGGAACCGGCGTCCGTCGCCCCGGAAGAGGTGACGGCGATGCCCGCGCCCAGAATGCCACGACGGGAGAGGCTTCTTGAATACCTCAAGACCGTCCTGTTCACGCTTCTCATTGCGTTGATGCTCAAGACGTTCGTCGTCGAGGCGTTTCGGATTCCTTCCGGTTCGATGGAGAACACATTGCTCGTCGGTGATTTTCTCCTGGTGAACAAGATCGCTTACGGCTTGCGGACGCCGCGCTATGTTCCCCTGACGAATGTTGCGATCCCTTCGTTCGCTCTCCCGGCCCTCAAAAACGTTCAGCGTGGCGATGTGATTGTCTTCGAATTTCCCGGGGAGAGGGGACGGAGGGAGACCACAGAATCGGTCAATTACATCAAGCGCTGCATCGCGCTGCCGGGGGACACACTGGAAATTCTTGCCGGGCGTGTTTTCGTCAACGGACGGGAACTCACCGGACCTTCGAATGCAAAAGCCTCCAATGGTTTCAGGTCTCCCCACTGGCAAAGGAGTTACCGCCTGTTTCCCCCGGGGGCAGGGTTCACCGAGGATCGGTACGGTCCTCTCGTTGTTCCCCGAAAAGGCGACATCATCACGTTGGACGGTTCCTCCTCCGAGCGCTGGAGGGCCTTTATCAGTCGTGAAGGGCATCGAGTCCGGCGTAACGAGGAGGGGGCCATCGTTCTGGATGACGTCGAGATATCCTCGTACACGGTTCGACGCAACTATTTCTTTGTGTTGGGGGACAACCGGGATAACAGTCTGGACAGCCGTTACTGGGGCTTTGTGCCCGAGGAAAACCTTATCG
Source organism: Ignavibacteria bacterium UBA6688 (assembly GCA_002454845.1). GTDB lineage: Bacteria > Bacteroidota > Ignavibacteria > UBA10030 > UBA10030 > UBA6688. The sequence continues at coordinate 15,254 of DKJQ01000050.1, read as the reverse complement.
GTGAAGCGTTGATGGTCTACTGGTCGTGGGATCCTGATATCGTCCTTTCGAATTTGATTGACAAGGCGGGTAGCATCCGGTGGGGAAGGATTGGGACACTGATCCGGTAAGCAATGAAACAACCTTCGATGGCAAGTCTCTATCTCCATATTCCGTTTTGCGAGCACAAATGTATCTACTGTGATTTCTATTCGATCGCTCCGAAAGAGAGTCCGTCTGAACATCACGGTCTCGTAGAACGCTTTCTCCGTGCCATCAAAGGGGAGGTTGCCTTGCGGGCCGGGGAGGAACGCTTTCACGTTTCCTACGAGACGATCTTTTTCGGAGGGGGAACACCGTCGCTCCTTTCTCCGTCCAATATTGCGGAGATTCTGGACACCCTTTCGCGTTCGTTCCCTATTGAACCGGGAGCGGAAATTACGCTGGAGACGAATCCCGGGACTGTGGATCGTCGAAAGCTCAAGGAATTCCGCGCGGCCGGAGTGAACAGGCTCAGCATGGGAATCCAATCGTTCCATGACGACGATTTGAAATTCCTGAGCCGGATCCATTCTTCCGACCAGGCGAAGCAGTGTGTCCGCGATGCGTATGACGCCGGTTTTGAGAATGTCAGCTTCGACCTGATTTTTGCTCTTCCTTCGCAGACCCCTGCTCGATGGCGATCAAACCTTGAGCAGGCTGTCGGGTTGAGGCCGACCCATATGTCGTGCTACAGCCTGATCGTTGAGCCAAATACGCCCTTGTTTCGGATGGTGGAGAGCAAGCAAGTGTCCACCCTCAACGCTGAGGACGATGCAACCCTTTACGAAATGACGATGGATGTCCTGGCCCGGCATGGGTTTGAACAGTATGAGGTGTCGAATTTTGCGCAGCCGGGATTCAGATCACGCCACAACGCCAACTACTGGAACCACTCCAATTACCTTGGCTTCGGCCCTTCCGCTCATTCATTTTGGTCGGATGATCAACTCATCCGGAGCGCGAAGCGGTGGTGGAACATCTCGAACGTCGTTGGGTATTCCGAGAGAGTGGAGCACGGAACCCTGCCGCTCGCCGGCGAAGAGACACTCGTTTCCTCCCAGTTGATCGATGAAGCGATCCTGCTGGGTCTTCGGGCCGATGGGATCGACGTTGCGGGCTTCCGGAAACGCTATGGGGCGGGATTTTTCGATGAGCATCGTGCCCGGATTGCGGAGCTGGAGCGGAAGAACCTTGCTGTTCTTGAGGGCGAACGGCTGAGGCTCACCCCCAAAGGATATCTTCTCTGCGACGAGATCTGTCTTTCTCTCCGGTAAAGAAGGAATGAGTCCGGGCCGCCGCTGATTCATATTGCAGTTCACCCCTTTTCATTTTAGATTGTGCAGGTTTTTCATCAAGAACAGAGGAATGAATGGAACACAAGAAGATCAACCGGATTGTCGCCCTTGTGGTTTTTGGGATTTCGATCCTGACATATAGTTTTACGCTTTCGCCGACCGTCGTTTTCTGGGATGTGGGTGAGTTTGCGGCGGCAGCCTATTTGATGCAGGTTCCCCATCCCCCCGGCGCGCCTCTCTTTCTCCTCGTCGCGCGTATCTTCAGCATGGTTCCCTTCGTTGCGGATATAGCGGTCAGGATGCACTTCATTTCCGCGCTGTCAAGCGCGCTGTCGGTACTGTTCCTGTACTTGATAGGCACGAGGTTCATGATGTTGTGGCGGGGGAAGCCGGAAACGACCTACGATCGGATCGTTCTGTACGGGTCGTCTGCCATTGGAGCCCTCTCACTGGCGTTCAGCAAGACGTTCTGGTTCAACGCCGTGGAGGCTGAAGTGTACGGCCTGAGCATGCTGTTTGTGAGTTCGATTCTCTGGCTCGGGTTGCGCTGGTATGAACGGGCCGATTGGGAGCGGAGCGATGTTTACCTGATTTTGATCGCCTATTTGCTGGGACTTGCCGTCGGGGTTCACCTTCTTGCCATCCTCGCATTGTTTGGAGTTATGCTTCTCGTTTATTTCAGGCGGTACGAGTTTTCCATGAATTCCTTTCTCAAGTTCGGTGCGGTGGCCGTGGTGGTGTTCGCCATCATCTATCCGGGGATTGTCAAGGAATTTCCCTCGCTGCTTGACGGTGAGTTCGGCGGAAAGCGAAGCAACCTGATCAGCTTTATACCGATTGCACTGTTGCTCGGGGCCGCATACGGAGTCTATCATTCGATCAAGACCCACAACAGAACGCTGAACGTGGCGCTGCTCTCTTTTCTCTTTATTGTCCTGGGGTACTCCACCTACACGATGGTCTACATTCGCGCGAATGCCAACCCGCCGATGAACGAGAACGACCCCAGCACGATGGGCCGTTTGGTTTCCTATTTGAACCGCGAGCAATATGGAACGGCTCCATTAATGGATCGGCGATGGAATGTCAATGAGCCGGAGCAGCGCGCGGCGCATCAGCGCTATACGAGTGATTTCGATTACTTCTGGCGTTTCCAGTTGAACCACATGTACTTTCGGTACTTTGGGTGGAACTTTGTCGGGGTGGAAGGGGATTGGAAGGAGGCGGGCGTGCGGTGGAATCAGCTCTATGGGATTCCCCTGTTCCTCGGTTTATTCGGTGCCTATACACATTGGAAAAGGGATCCGAAGATGGCGCTTGTCGCGACGACCTTTTTCCTCGTCTTGGGTCTCGCCCTCGTGGTCTATTTCAATATGCAAGAACCGCAACCCCGGGAACGCGATTACTTCTATGTCGGGTCGTTTTTCATTTTTGCCATGTGGATCGGGATGGGGATCCTCGGCATGATCGATCTTCTCCGGGAGACGCTCAGAGGATCGGGAAACCAGGCTTTTACCAGTTATGCCGTCCTCGCGCTTGCTTTCTTATTCGTCCCTTTTAACATGGCGCGGACGAACTTCCACGAGGCGAACCGGGCAGGCAATTATGTCGCCTGGGATTATTCCTACAACCTGCTGCAAAGCTGTGACCAGGATGCCATCCTCTTCACCAATGGCGATAACGACACCTTTCCCCTGTGGTACCTGCAGGATGTCGAGGGAGTGCGCCGTGATATCCGTGTCGTGAACCTTAGTCTGCTCAACACGGACTGGTACATCCGGCAGCTGAAGCATAACGAACCGTACGGAGCGAAGAAAGTCCCGATCAGCATCTCCGATGTCGATATCGCCCGCATTGCCCCTGTCCCGTTCGAATCGCAGGTCATCGAGTTACCTGTCCCCAGAGAGGTTGTTCAGATGTACAGCATGGAAGGGACGGCGGGCACCGTGTTGGATTCTTCGATTCAACGATCCGGCACGCTGCGGTTCACGATGCCGCATACTCTTGAGTTTGGTACGGTGAAGGCAATCCGGACGCAGGATATCATGGTATACGATATCGTCCGTACCTCGGCATGGCAACGCCCGGTCTATTTTGCGATGACCGTTGCACCGGACGGTCAGATAGGCCTGCGCGATTTCATGCGGCTCGAGGGACTGGCGTTCAAGCTTACACCGCTCCGGGGAACGGCCTACTGGGCGAATGTGGATGAGGACAAGATGCGGGCGAACCTGTTCTCCGACAGGGAGGATGCCTCCTTAACCCCGGCTTCAGGATACCTGTGGCGTGGACTGCAAAATCCGTCCACCTATTTTGACGAAGACGTTCGACGCCTGATGGCCAATTATCGCCAGGCGTTCATCATTCTCAGCCTCCATTATATGAATGCCAGGAACCAGCCTTCGAAGGTTACGGAAGTGATGGACCGGCTGGAGGAGGTCATCCCCCGCAAGGTGATCTCCATGGATTACCGGACGAAAGCGTACATTGCCAATTTCTATAACGTGGCGGGTGATTCCGCGAAGTTCCGGGAGCTTTCGTTTGAGATCGTTGAAGATCTGAAACCGGTGGTCGAACGCGGACCCGCCGATCCCCTCTCCTTCGATAACCCCTACATTATCCTCCTGCAGACATACCAGAGCCTTGCCATGTACGATGAGGCGTTAAAGCTGGTCGACGTCATCCGTGCCGTCTATGCGCGGGAACAGGGAATCGATCAGGTGATCGGTCAATTGCGGGGACAGATTGAGGTGGAACGAGCCAACGCCCACCGGACGGACAGTCTCGCCTCCGTGAAGCCCCCGTCACAGGGGAGATAAATGAACCCGGCAGAGCAATCCGGTATCAAGGAGTCGCGTCGGGAGCACTGGGAGACGTTTTGGGATGAGAAGCAGGATGTGCAGGAGGTCTATTCGAATGCCGATAGGATAGTCCGCAACCTTCTGGCGGTCACCGACCTGCGGGGGAAACGGATCCTGGAGATCGGGGCAGGCACGGGGAGGGACAGCTTCCCCCTTGTGGAACGCGGGGCCGTCGTGTACCAACTTGATTACGCCGAGAACTCGCTTCGCATTCTCAAACGCATTGCAGTCGGGGCCGGATACGATGTGATCATCCTTGGAGGCGATACATTCTGCCTTCCGTTCCGCGATGGTTCCTTCGATGTGGTCTTTCACCAGGGTTTGCTCGAACACTTTCGCAGGCCGCAGGCCGAGGCGTTGCTCCGGGAAAATATCCGCGTTATCAAGTCCGGCGGATATTTGCTGGTGGATGTCCCTCAACGCTACCATCTTTACACACTCGCGAAGCATCTCCTTATCGCTATGAACCAGTGGTTCGCAGGATGGGAACGCTCGTTCTCAACGCCCGAACTCCGAAATATCTTCCGTTCACTCGGTCTTGTGCCGGTTCATTCCTACGGCGAATGGATGATGCCGGGCTTTTTCTACCGCGTTCTGCGCGAAGTTCTGAAGAAAGCGGGCATCACTCTTCCTCTCTACCTGAACCTCAAACCCTTCTCGCTCATACGTGCCCGCATCAGGGCTCTTCTTCTTCCGACGATTCTTTCCCGGTACACAGGCATTTCGATCGGTGTCATCGGCCAAAAAAGGTGAACTAGGATGAAAATCCTCGTCTTGAATTGGCAGGACATCAGGAACCCCCAGGGGGGTGGGGCGGAAGTCCATCTCCATGAAATCTTTAAGAGGATCGTTTCGAGGGGTCATGCTGTGACCCTTTTTTGTTCATCATTCCCGGGAGCGGCCACTGAGGAATGGATTGACGGCCTGCGCGTGATTCGCCAGGGAGGGAGGAAAGTCTTCAACTTCCTCGTTCCGTTCCAATACTTCACCCGGTTTTCGCGTGAAGGGTTCGATGTGGTGGTGGACGATCTGAACAAAATTCCTTTCTATACTCCCTGTTTCGTCTCGGAACCGCTGGTGGGGATCGTTCATCACCTGTTTGGCAGGAGCATCTTTCTGGAGGCCCCGTTCCCGGCGGCTGCCTATGTGGCGATGGCAGAACGGCTGGCCCTCAGGGTGTACCGGAATACGCCGATTGCCGTTGTGTCCGAAAGCACCCGGCAGGAATTGACCGGGTTGGGGTTCAAGGAAGCGTCCATCAGTATCGTCCACAATTGTGTCGATCACTCCGTGTACCAACCTTTGGCAGAAATTCCCACCGGTCCCCCGGTCATCGGTCACCTGGGAAGGTTGAAAAAGTACAAAGGTGTAGATCATCTCCTCAGGGCTTTTCAAGTGGTCCGGATGGAAATTCCGGAGGCGCGCTTAAAGATCGTCGGGGAAGGGGATTACCGGCCCGCCCTGGAGACGCTGAGCGCCGAACTCGGAATGAAGGATGCCGTGGAGTTTACGGGGTACGCCGGGAAGGCGGAAGCTGTCAGGATGCTGCAACGCATGCACGTCGCGGTGAATTGTTCGGCCAAAGAGGGGTGGGGCTTGACCGTGATCGAGGCGAATGCGTGCGGCGTGCCGGTGATCGCGAGCGACGTCCCCGGGTTACGGGATTCCGTATTGGATGAGAAAACCGGTTTGTTGTACGAGTACGGCAACATTGAGCAGTTGGCCCAGAAGATACTCCTGGTATTGAGGGACCAACACCTGCGTGCCCGGCTGAGAGACGAAGCCCTTGTGTGGGCGCGTTCATTTGAGTGGGAGGACTCGGCTCAGAAGATGATCGCCGTTTTGGAACAGGCAATCGCGATGAAGCGCGGAATGAGAAACAACGGGTAACCCGCTGGTCAAGGCACCGAAGCTTCAGTGCGGTGGGGATTTCGCGAGGACTGTTCGAAGATAGTCGCCGCATTCCTCCGGAGTTGCCACCTCGTGTATGAATTTCGTGCAATCCCCCAGCCCTTCCCACATCAACTCCTCCCGTAACGTGGAAATCACACCTCTCCAGAAGCTTCCAACGACGACGATGGGCTTTTCTTTCGTAAACCGTTTGTTGATGAACTCCCAGACATACGCCAACTCCAGGAGCGTCCCCGTTCCCCCCTTCAGGACGACGTAACCGGTCCCGAGGGACGCGAGGGTCTCAATCCGTTCGACCAGTGATCCTTTACGGATTTCCTGGTCGATCCACCCGTTCGCTTTGCGGGAGAACAGATCGACCGTAACGCCGATCGTTGTCCCTCCGGCCGCTTTCGCTCCCCGAGCCCCCGCCTCCATGGTGCCTGCGTACCCGCCGTTACAGAGGGTGAAGCCGGCTCTCGCAAGCGATTCACCGACAGCAATCGCCTGACGGTACTCCGGGTCGCCTTCCATCGGCCGTGAGCTGCCGAACACGGTTATCACGTTGTTCATGGTTTTCCGGGAATGGTGTTCAATCCAGGAACACCCAATTGATCCCGAACTTGAAATTACTTCCGGGCATGGGGTAAATGGGGGTAATCAAGTAGTTCATATCGACGGGGTTTTCCCATGCAACCGTCAGGAAGGTATCTCCCAATTTGAAGACAGTATAGAGATCGAGAGCCGTCCATCCGGCGAGCCGCACCGCGGATTGTTGTGTGAAGAGCAACTGCTGCGGGATGAACTGCAGGCCATCGTTCGAGCTGAGCGACTTCACTCGGATTCCGAGCTTTGCCTCCAGTGCTCCTTCGAAAAACAGGTCCCGGTAGGAAAGCTCTGCATGGATCGTCATGGAAGGAACGGGACGAACCTCCACCTGGTCTTGCGTATGATCCAAAAATGTGGCGGCTGCGCGCCCTTCAATTTTCCAGTACCGGAGACGAAGGGCGGCGTGGATGCCACGAATTTCCGATTCGTGAAGCACCGCCACGGTTGCGGTCGGGAAAATCCCCGTCGACGCAAGTGGTTGAAAGACGATCGCGTCCTCGATGGTTCGATGAAATCCGGAGAGAGAGAAATCGGCCAACGGCTCTGCATGCAACCGTACTCCCAACTCCGCCTGCCGGTGCAGTTCCATGCCCGCTTGCTCGGTATCATGGTCGTGCGCGAGGCCGCCGCTGTGGGTGTGTGCCGGGGTTTGCCAGTAATACTCCTGCATGGTTGCGAACCGGTTGACCGAGGAGTATCCTGCGGTGAACGAGAGCCAGTTCGACAGGCTCAGGCTGGCGGAGGCTCCGAAGGAAATTGCATTTTGTTCCCTGAGAAATTCTTCTCTGGCGAAGGCGGAGAGGGTGAGAAAAGAAAGCGGGGAGACAGACGCCTGCGCCTTCAATGCCGCATACTCGTCTGTCGCGGAGGGGATCAGGGGATTCTTTTCCAGAGAACGGCGCTCGTACTCTCCCCCGAAGGTGATCCGGCCGTGTCCGAGATCGATGTGTTGCTCCAGTTTTGCTCCCCAGAAAGAGAGGAGCGTATTGTCGACAATCCTTACCGAGTCGGGAGCTTCGTCCCCTTCCGTATATTCGCGGTCGATGGTCGAGTAGTAGAGCCAGGCTCTCGTGGTTGCGGTGGAATCGGCAAAAAGCTTCGCAATACCCCCCATGGTCACATCCCGGCGGGACGTTGTTTGTGAAGCGTCCTCCGTTCTGACAACGGCGGTAACTTCATCAAACAGGGATGGGCTCTGAGACGCGTCGAGACCCCCGTTGATTCCGGTCACCGATCGGGCATAGAGATCGCTGATCCAGAAATTCCACCGGTCGGAATAGTTATACCGGACCCGTGTCCTGACGTTCCAGGCGTCGTTTTCGGAGTTGGCGTACCGTCCGTCGCTCGCGGTCCGTTGAAATCCGAGCATAACGTTGACCCCCCGGGCAACATTCTGCGTGTAGAGGCCGTCGGTCAGGATCTGTTCGAATGGTCCCTGCATGTAACGGATTTTCGTAATGGGACTGTTGGAGTTGTACTGGTGTGTCACCGCGTTGATGGCAGCTCCGGTGGCATTGTTGCCATAGAACCCGGACCGGCTTCCCGTTTCGAGTTCGAATTGCTCAATATATTCCAGGGGAAGAAGGTTGAGGTCATACGTGCCCGTCCATGGGTCGTTCAACTGCCGGCCGTCCAACGTTACGGCAATCCCGCGACCGTCGATGCCATCGACATGGAACTGCGACGGTTGTCCGGATTCGCCGAGCTCGCGGAGGAATATTCCCGGAACGTACTGTAAGACGGGCCCGCCTTGTTGTGCATCTGTCCAAATGAATTGCGAACTGTGAAGCAGGGAAGAGGAGTCCGTCATCTGATTCATGGTCCCGATATTCGGCATGAAACGGGAGGGGAGCTGGTCCCTCCCAGCGGTGTCCGGTAAGATTGCCCTGGTTGTGTCCCCGGGTGCCCGGACTTGAATGCCACGCGCAGAATCGGTTCGTGCAAGAAACAATACGAGCAAGATCGGGGAGAGCAGAGAGAGCGAAAGACCGTGACGACGTTGTGCCAAGAGCGGTTCAGTCCTGAGTGGGCTTGAAGAACGGTTTCGTGATGGAGCAATGGTATGGAGGCGGAAATTCCTTCTCAAGACCGTCGAGGGTTTGCGGCTCAAGGAAAAAGCCAAACACCGAGGAGCCACTGCCGCTCATCAGGGCAAGGCGTGCACCACGTTGAAGGAGAGACTCTTTGATTGACCGAATTTGCGGATGCGCAGCAAAAACGATTTGCTCAAAGTCGTTTCGACACCGGCTCTGTATGTCTGTCTGGGGAAGAGCGAGGGCTGAGAGCCAATCCTTCAGGTTTTCCCCTGTCTGTCGTGGCGATGGGCTGATGTGGGCATAGGCCCATGCGGTCGAAACCTGAATCGGTGGCGTCACGACTGCGATCGTGTAGGGAATGGTCACCGGCATCGATTCCAGGATCTCGCCTCGGCCTGTGGCATACGCCGTTCCACCCCGGATAAAAAAGGGGACATCCGAACCCAGCGAGGAGGAAAGTGCTTCCAGCTCATCCGTGGTGATATCCAGCGACCAGAGTCGGACCAATCCCTTGAGGACGGCTGCTGCGTCGGCGCTACCGCCTCCCAGTCCTGCACCGATCGGAATTCTCTTTCTCAGCGTCATGTCCACCCCGCTGTGGATTCCCGTGACGTCCTGGATCAATTGGGCGGCGCGTACACAGAGGTTGCTTCTGTCCGATGGAAGTTCGGATCTGTCCGTGCTAAAGTGGATCCCTTCATGGTTCTGCACGAGGTCGATTTCATCGCAGAGGTCGACCTGATGAAAGACCGTTTCAATAGCGTGGTACTGGTCCGGGCGCTTGCCGGTCACACGTAACCCGATATTGATTTTTGCGTACGCTCGCAGTGTCACAGGATGGAGTCCATAGGGCACGGCTCAAAATACGTGAATAACGAAGGAGATGCAACCAAGGCTGCGTGGCCCCGTCTTTTTGATTGTGTTCCCTTTTTTTTGTAAGTTAACCTTCATGGTAATCTCAATAACCCGGGTACAACGCTGTTGAAAGTTATCGTCGGTGATATTCCCCTGGGTGGTGGAAGCCCCCTGGTTTTGATTGCAGGGCCGTGCGTTGTGGAGAACCGCCGCATGGTTTTGAAGACAGCCCGAATCATCGACCGCATCGCCCGCCGGTACCGCATCCCCTTTATTTTCAAAGCATCCTATAGGAAGGCCAACCGTACGAGCGGGCGTTCGTTTTCTACGATCGGTATGGCGGAAGCGTTGGAGATTCTTGCCGAAGTGAAACGGGAACTTGGCGTTCCCATCCTGACCGATGTCCATTCCCCCGAGGAAGTGGGGGGAGCGGCCGAGGTGGCTGATGTTCTTCAGATTCCGGCGTTTCTCTGCCGCCAGACCGACCTGCTGCAGGCGGCTGGACGGAGTGGAAGGATTGTGAATATTAAGAAGGGGCAGTTCCTGGCCCCCCAGGATATGGCCCTCGCAGCTGAGAAAGTCGCCCGTACCGGGAATCAGAACATCCTGTTGACTGAGCGTGGAACGACTTTCGGCTACCACAACCTCGTCGTCGACATGCGGTCACTTGCGATCATGCGTCAGACCGGCTATCCTGTCGTGCTGGACGCAACACACTCCGTGCAGCTTCCGGGAGGGGATCGGAATAGGAGCGGTGGACAACCGGAGTTCATTTTTCCGATTGCACGAGCCGGCGTCGCGGCTGGATGTGATGCGTTGTTCGTGGAGACTCATCCCGACCCTCCGCGGGCTCTGAGCGATGCCGCAAGCCAGCTCAAGCTCAACAGGCTGGAAAATCTGGTCCGGCAGGTCCTCGCCATCGATGCCGCCGTCAGAAAAACGGCTGGACGCCCGCGAACGTAAACAGATTCGTGCCGAAAAAGAAACTATACCGCTCGAACCTCAAAAGGATCAAACTGCTCCTGCTCGACGTGGATGGCGTCATGACCGACGGCGGTGTTTATTACTCCGGCACGGGGGATGAACAAAAAAAGTTCAATGTCCAGGATGGGTACGGAATCGTCAAGGCTCAACGGGAGGGGATCAAGGTTGGCATTATCACAGGACGCGTCTCGGCAATTGTGAAACGACGTGCAACGGAGCTTGGCATTGACGAGGTGCATGAGGGTGTCGAAGAGAAGAGCGTGATCTATCATGAGATCAAAAGCAGGCTGGGTTTTTCGGATAGTGAGATTGCCTATATTGGTGATGATGAGCCCGACCTCCCCGTTCTGCAGCAGGTCGGTTTTTCCGCCGCGCCGGCGGATGCACTCGAGGTGGTGAGGCGAACGGTGGCGTACGTGTGTAAGCGAAGCGGTGGAAAGGGAGCAGTCCGGGAAGTCATCGAGAAAATTCTTGCCGTGAGGTAAAAAGGCGAATGGACGGGAATGAAACGTTTCCCCGCGGTCTGACCACGTTCGAGAGGGAACTTCTTCAGTGGGTCTTACCGGAGGATCGTCCCGGGTATCGCGCGTATCGGGACCTTCTGGATCGGTGGAACGTGCGGGCCCGCGGGAGAAGGGGGGAGGGTAACTACATCCTTGCAGCCGAAACTGAGCGGCCCGATATCGAATCTCCCTTACCGCAGTTGCTTGCTTTCGGTTTGGTGGAAACGACCAGAGGTAGCCTTTCGGTCATTGTCCGGGAGCGGTTGGGGGATCAGGTGGAGTTTGAGATTGCAGGTGTGGGGGGAGCTGGAGCCGGGGTTTTCCGTAAACAGGGTCGATGGACCCTTTCATCCTGGTCTCCCGGCGCACCCTGCCCGGCCTGCGGGCGGCCTTTACGGGAGACGGGGATGAGCTCGGAAGACGGAAAGATATTCTCCCTGGCGATATGCGCCGGCGATCAACGGCTTTGGGTGCACAATCCCTCGTCCGGTATCAATCACCCGATTCCCGTGACCAACTTCTACAACGAGTTGATGTTGCACAATAATATTCGTGATCCGAAGGTGGCGCTTGACCCGAACCGGTTGTTCCGGGATTTGCCACGGTACTCGGACCGTGATCTGGTCAAGGCGTTTGTGACCTATAACGGTGTGAGGACGAAAATCGTGCTCGATCGACCCATCTTGATTCCAACGCCGACGAGGACCCCGTTCCTTCGCCGCCTGAGAGCATTCTGGAAACGTAAAACTGTATGAGCCAATCCGTTGAGAAGGGAAAGGAAGTCGTCAGGATCGAGGCCCGGGCCGTTGCTGCGCTGGAGGCAAAGATCGATGAGAGCTTTGAGGCAGCGGTCAATCTCATCCTCCAATCCACCGGACGGGTGGTGGTGACCGGTATCGGAAAATCCGGGTTGATTGCACGCAAGATTGTGGCAACGATGACCTCCACGGGCACCGCCGCGATCTTTCTCCATCCTTCCGATGCCGTTCATGGCGACCTCGGAATGGTCCGGAAGGAGGATGTCGTTATCTGTATTTCGAAAAGCGGCGACACGGAGGAGATCCGGGAGTTGCTCCCGCTGTTTCGGCGCATCGGCGTGAAGATCATTTCAATGGTTGGGAATATCAACTCCCACCTGGCGAAACACGGGGATCTAACGCTGGACATCAGCGTCAAAGAAGAGGCGTGCCCGCACGACCTCGCCCCGACGGCGTCCACGACGGCGACCTTAGTCATGGGGGATGCTCTTGCGATAGCCTTGCTGGACAGGCGTGGGTTCACCAGGGAGGACTTTGCCATGTTCCACCCCGGGGGGAACCTCGGCAAACGTCTCCTGCTCAAGATCGGGGAAATGATGGTGAGGGGGGAGAACATCCCGGTTGTTCGCGAGAGTATCCCGCTTTCGGAGGCGATCATGGAGATGACCTCGAAACGGCTCGGAGCGACATGCGTTGTTAATAATGCGGGCGCCTTGCTCGGGATCATCACGGACGGAGACTTGCGCAGACTTCTTCAGAGAACGACCGACGTATCCGGACTTGTCGCAAGGGACGCGATGACAGAGAATCCCAAGACCATCCGGAAGGAATTGCTTGCCGCCGTTGCGTTGGAGGAGATGGAAGCATTCAACATTACGCAACTGGTTGTTGTGGATGAACACCATCGACCGGTCGGGATGGTTCACCTGCACGATCTGGTCAAGGCGGGTCTTGGGGGGGAGTCCACCGGATGAAAAGCAGGGGAGCGAAATGTCTCTCTGTATTCCTGGTGTTGATGTCGCTTTGGCTCGCGGGGTGCGCAGAAAAAATCAAGCCCTCCGTCCTTCCCAGCATTGACAGCAAGTCGCTCCCCCAGCAGGAAAGCTGGAACAGCACCATCGTCCTTTCGGATTCCGGCACGCTGCGGGCTGTTATTGATGCAGGGTATATCCAGAAGTACGACATGCCGCGCGAAACCTTGCTGCGCCAGGGGGTTCGGGTCTACTTTTACGGGGACTCTGCGAAGCACACTTCGACGCTCACCTCGGACGAGGGAAAGGTGGACGAGTTGACCAACAATCTCGAAGCAACCGGAGATGTGATCGTGCTTTCTGATGACAGCACCCGGTTGCGGACACAGAAACTTTTTTGGGATCATGCCACGCAGCGGATTCATACTCCTGAATACGTGTTCATCACGTCACCACGGGAAGAGGTTCAGGGAAAGGGATTTGAGTCGGATCAGCAGCTCCGGAATTATCGGATCTTCCGTGTGACCGGGCAGGCGAAATCGGAATAACATGAGACAAGCATCCTTGGTTTTCCGGGGCGTTGTCCTTTTGGTGCTATTCTCCCCTGCCCTTCTTCCGGCGCAGGGGAGCAAGCTGTTGGAAGTTCGCTCAGCGGACGTTCTCAATGTCAGGTATGTCGGGAACCAGGAAGTGCGGGAGTTGATCGGGAATGTCCACATCGTTCAGACGTCCCCCGTGGAAGTGGTGAAAATCTGGTGCGATTCGGCCTTGCGTTACATGGCTGTGAACAAGTTGGAGCTCTACGGACGCGTGAGGATCGTCCGCGATAGTGTGACGCTTCTCGCGCCGGAAGCTGTCTACTTTGGAAACGAACAGCGCTCGGAAATGAAACACGGCGTTCGGCTGTTAAAGGGTTCCATGGTCCTGACGGCGAGCTTCGGAGAGTATTTTACCGAGCAAAAGCGGGCACGTTTCATGGATGACGTTCGCGTCGTCGATGCATCCTCCTTGACGACTGCCAACACGCTCCTCTTCTTTGAGGGGGAGGAGAAGTCGATCGCCTTGGGGAATGTCAGGGTGATCAACACGGAAAATCATCTCACGGTGTACGGCGATTCCCTGGTGAATTTTGACCGACTGAACTACGCGGTTGTCAGTGGCCACCCGAGGATGGTGCAGGTGGATACCGCTTCAGAGGGAAGGATTGACACGCTTGTGGTGGTCAGCGAGGTCATGGAGTCCTTCCGTGATTCGCTTCAGCAGTTTATCGCGCGGGGAAATGTTGCGATGGCCCGGACTGATTTTTCCGCCCGCTGCGGCGAGGCAATCTATCGGATGGAGCAAGACCGGATGATCCTTCGCGAGCGCCCCGTCGTCTGGCATGAAGGGAATCAGGTTTCCGGCGATTCAATCGTGGTGACACTGCTGGAAAAGCGTTTGCACAGCGTCTATGTGAAAGGACGGGCAATGGCCGTTTCGATGGCCGATTCAACCACGGCGAGGCGGTTCGACCAGTTGACCGGGAGAGAGATCGTGATGCAGTTTGCCGGGAACAAGCTTGAGCGGATCGAGGCGGAACGAAACGCCGTAAGCATGTACTATTTGTTTGAGGAACATGTTCCGAACGGCGCCAACCGCTCGAGTGGGGACAGGATCGTGATCGAATTCGATGAGGGGAAAACCGATCGCATCAGGATTGTCGGAGGCGTTGAAGGACGGTATTTTCCCGAACCGATGATCGAGGGACGAGAAATGCTTTACAATCTGGACGGATTTCGATGGATCTCAAATCGTCCCAAACGAGAGCGACTGGAGATCGTCAGTGCCGATCACTAAACGTACGAAAAAAATCACGGCCGTACGCCGGGCACCAGTTCCGAAAGTCCCCGGTTCGACCCTCCGCGCGGAAGGGTTGGTCAAACGGTATAAGAAGCGGACCGTCGTGAATGACGTTACAATCGAGGTCCGGCAGGGAGAAATTGTCGGGTTGCTTGGACCCAATGGCGCGGGGAAAACAACGACGTTCTATATGATCGTGGGGATGGTGCGTCCGAACGGCGGAGAGGTGATCGTCGATGCGATGGAGATGACGACGATGCCTATGTATCAGAGGGCCCGCTTAGGACTGGGGTACCTGCCACAGGAGGCCTCCATTTTCCGGAGGTTGAGCGTCCGGGACAACATCCTCGCCGTGCTGGAAATGAGCGGCCGCCCGAAGACCGAACAGGTGCAACGATGCGAGCAACTCCTGAACGATTTCGGTCTGACACACATCGCCGAGAGCCAGGGGTATGTGCTCTCCGGAGGAGAGCGGCGAAGGACGGAGATTGCGCGCGCTCTGGCCCTCGACCCCAGGTTCATGTTGCTGGATGAGCCGTTTGCCGGCATCGACCCGATTGCGGTGATCGAGATCCAGCGCATCATCGGCTTCCTCAAGGCCCGTGGCATAGGCGTGCTGATCACCGACCACA
>DKJQ01000352.1 GCA_002454845.1 Ignavibacteria bacterium UBA6688 | reverse complement strand
AGGTTTGAATGCAGTGGCGCCTTCTATGTACTCGATGAAAAAACTGATGTCGGTATGGCTATCGATCAGGATGCGAGGAATCAGGATGGAACTTCCGTCCCAATAACCTGGATTAACAGTGTGGAGGTATCTGTAATTGTCGTCCAAGTGTTCGACGACTCGATCATCATAGTATCCGAACGGAAAGGCAAAGTCACTCATTGCACGCTGTTTCTCTCCTACGACAGTCTTCAGAACGGATTTGGAGTATTCTTGTGATCGTTCGAACTCTTCCACGGAGTCAACCAAGGACTTGTGCTGATATCCATGCACACCGATGAGGTGCCCGTGATCGGCTAATTGTTGAATTTCTCCCTTCGTCAGGAACCTGTCGTGTGCTTCTGCGATCCGATCCGGAATAACAAAGAAGATTCCCTTGAAACCGTATTTGTCCAGCAATTCCGCGGCCCGTACTTGAGACTTGCCACCGTCATCAAAGGTGAAAATGACCTTATTCTTTGCCGCTTTTGTTCCGGTGACGATGTCATCGGGGAAACACGATTCGTAGCCTTTGTTCGACAAGTAATTCAGAAAGGCGTCAAATCGCTCATACGATTCTCCTCGCCCTGACTTGTTATCATCGGTAAAGCCGTGGTAGCAGAGCACCGGAATGTACGCCTTCGATTGGCTCAATGAATTCAGATACAGGAAGGCAATCAGCAGGAGGCCCATACCCGATCGAACGACCGCGATTCTACTTCTCATTGTCATGTCTTTCTTCCATCTGTTTTGAACGCGCCCAATGGCTTCTCTCAAACGCACCACACGGAATGGAACATTGCAGGTTTTGAGTCCTCATTCCGCGGTCGGCAGTGAGTCTGCATGATGTGAATAGGTCGGGAATGGTTTACACCTGGTGCGCAACAAGTATGAGTACCCCTTGCCGACCGATCGCAAGACCAGGCCTTATGAGGAGGGATCATGGTTAAGAGGGGGAGCGCATACATTTGTGCAATGCCGGTGCCAACACCCTCACGCATGCACACCGCGCGATGTCAACTTTCACCATTCGCCTAAATCTCTGGATCCGGCGGTGTATGAGGATTGTTGTTCCGCTCCTGCATCGGGTAAGGGTAAAAGTCTCGATTGCGCTCGGGACTTGCGCTACTGGGACCAGGACGGCCAAATCGCCGGCTATCCTCCCAGCGCATGCCGGTCAGGTACAGTTCCGCACAACGCTGACGATAGATCTCCGTCAGCAAATCAGACGTTGTGGTTGCTCCGCTGTACGCGGGGAGGGATGCTCCGATTCCAAAAGGGTCCTGAGCTATCGTCTTTGTCCGAATTGCATTTATTTCATCTATTGCGGCCGCCGGATTTCCAAGTCGGACGTAAGCTTCTGCCTTGATGAGCCGCATTTCTCCGGGCAGGTAAGCCGGAATCTGCTTCGTGATTTCGTCAAAGAAACCCTTGATGTCGTCAATTGGATAGTTCTTAGGCACACTGAGCTTGTTTGCCGGCTTCAAAAAGAACGCGAGTCGTCCATCACCGGCTTCAGCGGCGGGCACACCCATGTTGTCCAAGGGTGCATAGTACTTATTGATGACCACCTGATTGTAGATTGGATTCGTACTTCTATCAGTGTAGTTGAACACCGATTTTGCCGTCAGGTTTACCAGGTTGACGGCATTGAGCGCCTCCTGATAACGCCCTGCCAAGAGGTTGAAGCGCGCGCGATAAGCATGGATCGTATTCGTAAGGTTAAATCCGCTTCCCAGGATACTTGAGTTGAATTCGGATGATGGGGGGGTCGTGTTGATAAGTTGAAGGGCCTCATCGAGAAGTCGAATGGATTCCAGGAATACCTCTTGTCGAGGCTTGTACTCAGCTTTGCTGTACTTTTCGATTTTAACGGGAGCCTGCTCCCACGCCTGGGCGATGTAGCCCAATGACATCGCCTTGAACAGGTTTGCCAACGCCAAAATGCCACTTTGGGTGCCACTCGGCAGCCCTACTTTCGGGGTGTTTTCGGTGAGTCCTTCGGCCATACCGACAACATGGTAGAGCCTTGCCCAGAGTTCCAGCACCTCACCATTGTCCGTCGTGAGTCCCGCTCCCCCCTCCTCCAGAAGGATCCGCCAGCTGAACGACCGGGCACAGGCGACTTCACGGCTGGTGACCCCTGGTGCCAGGACGATATACCACATTGCACTCGTGGCATAATATTGTTGCAGGCCGACTGCGTAAGCAGAAATACCCTCTCTCGTCGTCAACACTTGCTCTTCCGAAGCGGCATTGGGATTCGTGAAATCCATGTCGCACCCTGTTGCACTGAACAGCAACAGGATGATTCCGGCCACGACGCATGAATTCCGGATGTGTAGTTGATTTCGTCTCATAGTCTAGACCTCCGATACGTTGAATCGTTCACCAAGCAAAGTTCAGACTGAATACGAAACTACTTGGAATGGGAACCTCCGCAAAATCGAACGAACGTATTCCGGTTCGGGAGCCGCCGATGTTCACCTCTGGATCGTATCCACTGTAGTTGTCAATCGAAAGCAGGTTGCGACCGATGAGGCTGATGCGCATACTGCGAAATCCCAACGTTCCAGGCTTAAAAGAATAGCTCAACGCTAATTCACGAACCTTGAGAAAAGAACCGTCTTCCACGAAGTGTTCGAAGATCTTGTACATGGCATCGTTGTAACCCTTCGGCACTTCTCCTCTCAGCTCGGCCTCATAACCCTTCAGAACGCCATAGTTGCTTGCATTCCCCACACGATTCGTCCAGTTGAGCACATCGTTTCCATAGATAGCATCGAGTTGGATTCTCGCGGTCCAACGCGCTGCGATCTCGAACTCGTTGATGAGTGATGCCGTGAAATCTGGGTTCGGGTCGCCGATGATCTTCGTCGCGACTGCCATTTGGGGTATCCCATCAACAACCTTGATGGATCCATCGGCCTCACGCTCATAAGCCCTCCCGTAGAACACACCCAGGGGTTGACCATTCATCGCCGCAGCCACATTCCATCCATTGGGGACATAGAGCCTCCCCCCTTCGATATCATCTACTTTGTTCCGATTGGCAGAATAGATGAGGGTCGACGTCCAGCGAAAATCGCGATACTGTGCCAACACTCCACGGACAAGGAGTTCAACTCCTTCATTATCAAGCGTACCGACATTCTGCAGCTGGCGCAAATACCCCGAAGTCGGTGCCGTCGTGCGCTGCAGCAGGAGGTCCGTTGTGTGTTGAGTATAGTAACTGAACTCAATGCCCAAGCGATCATTGAAGAGGCTGAGGTCAGTACCGACTTCAATCTCTCGTTGGCGCTCCGGCTTGATGTCCACGGCGCCAAGCTGTGTCGTTGGGTTGAGGCCAGGCAAGTTACTCCATGAGACCGGGCTGAATGTCGTGTATCGCTCATATGATCCAATGGCGGTCAGGCCACCTCCATATCCAAATGACGCTCGCAGTTTGAACGTCGGAACGTATTCGGTGAGACCTAAGTTTTTCCAGAATGCCTCTTCAGAAAGAAGGTAAGACCCGGTCGCCTTGGGATAGAATTGCCATCGGTCGTTCTCTCCGAATACGGAACTTGCATCGACGCGACCAGCAGCTGTCAAGAAATACCGGTTGTCGATACCCAATGTTTGCTGAACAAAGAAACCGACGATCAGCAGGTCACTGCGGAATTCACCCATCGACTGCGTACTTCCGGCTGTGACGAGTTGAGCGATCGGGCTGAGCACGGTCGACGAACCCGTCAGACTGGACACATTTTGGGTTTGGTACGTGCTCCCCAACAGGGTTGTCGATTTCACGAGCTCATGCAATTGAGTTTGATAACGCACGTTCACGTCCCAGTTCATCTGACGCACTTCCCGGACGACTCTCCGGGACGATCCGTTGGCAACACCGATCGTATTCGTGCCAATCGGAATGAAACTGATCCCATTTCCAGTGTACGTATCGTAACCAAGGATCGATTCGACGCTGAGCCCGGGGAGGAGAAAAACGGTCAGGTTGGCATTCCCGATGAAACGATCGGTCCACTGACGAAAATTGAATTTGTCGATTGTCTCCACTGGGTTGTTCTGGTTCACACCTTCCGCGGCCCCCGGATATTGACCGGTCGTCGGATCAGGGCGAGGATCGATACTGTTTGGCCCATAGAGGAAACTTGTCAGACAGCCATAATCCGAGCCCAGACCGCCATTGGGAATATCCTGACTTCTGCTCAGACTATAGTTGGCACCGACGGTAAGAGTTGCCCACGTCCCGAGGTCCTGATCCACTTTTGCACGGGCACCGTATCTTTCAAACGAAGATCCGCGGACGACACCCTGGTTATTCAGATATGATCCGGATACGAAATAACGGGTGCGCGCAACGCCGCCGGAGATCGATAGGCTTTGTTGCGTTCCGAGTGCATCGCGAAAAATATAGTCCTGCCAATCATAACGATTGACGGGGTTGCCGTCTGCATCGAAAGGATACGTATTCACCTCCAGCGTCCTGCGCACGACATCCATTCCGATGCTCGTCGCAAACGTGATGCGTGGTTGCTCGCCATACACCCCTTGCTTTGTGAACATCTGTATCACACCATTATTGGCGCGGGAGCCATACAATGCCGCGGCGGCCGCGCCTTTGACGATTTCGATGCGATCGATATCGTTCATGTTGATATCGACCAACCGGTTTTGAGTGTCACCCCCAATATCGATGATCTGGGTCGCATCGTTGTTCACGATGACACCATCGATGATGTAAAGAGGGGTCACATCCCCCAGCACCGAATGCGAGCCGCGAAGGATAACCGTGACTCCACCCCCGGGGTTGCCTGAGTTTTGCTGAATGAGCGCCCCGGAAAATTTTCCAGAGAGGGCCCGGTCAATCGAGGACGCCGCGACGAATTCAAGATCCCTGGCACCGACGGTAGAAATGGAGCTGCCTTGCTCCCGTTTAGCGGCGACCGCCGAAGTACCTGTGACTACCACCTCATCCATATCCAACGCCGTTTGCTCAAGGGCAAAGTCGTTTTTTGATTGCTCCCCTACCACGATTCTCACTTCTTTTGTTGCCCTTCGGTATCCCAGGAATCTGACCTGTAGTGTATAATTCCCTGGGGGAACGCGTTCAATCAGGTAGTCACCTTCAGAATCGGAAGCAGCTCCCAGGGTTGTGCCCTGAATGAACACGTTAGCTCCCAGTAATGGCATCCCCGTCCTCGCATCGGATACTTTGCCGATGATAGACCCCGTCTCTTGCTCCATCCTCTCCCTCTGAACGAGGGCAATTTGTCCGGACGAGCGGACGGAAAACTCCACATTCGTCCCTTGCAGCGCGGCAAGTAACGCTTCCCCGACGGTCGTTTCCGGGAGGTTCATACTTACCCGACGTTGGACGGGCACGACGTTGTTGCTGTACGAGATACGGACATTCCCGCGTGCAGCGACCTCGCGCAGGACCTCTTCCAACGGCAGCTGAACAACCTGAATAGAGATGCGCTGGAGCAATGGCGCGGCCGCATTGGCGCCGCGCCTCTGCATCGGTGAATCGACCGATTTCGACGCTTGCACTGCATACCCACGCCTTGTCGGATATGACTCCTGTGACCACGAGAGCGTCGCAGCCAGAATGACAGCAAAAACACAACCGATCCCTGGGCGGCACCAATTTGATTTCATAAGATGGTCCCTCCGATGAACTCGTAGTTGGTTAGTTGATTGACCGATGACCTGCCCTCTGCACGGTCGGCCGCTTGCCTGTACCTTCGGTCAACCTCTCCGCCACGTTCAACGCTTCTTGTTTGAGGAGAAAACAAACTCGTTCCCTTTTTGTTCGACGATCAAGTTCGTTGTCACAGCGATCGTATGCAGCACTTCTTCAAGCGGCTCATTCTCAAACGTTGCAGTGAGATTCAATGACTCTCGCAAGCCGTTTCCTTCAAGGCGACACCGCAGCCCGTACCATCGCTCGAGGTCCTTGAGAGCAAGTTCGATCGGCCTGCGATCGAAAACCAGACGCCCGTTCACCCAGCCTGTATAGCTCTCCACGTTCACCGGACGCGCCGGGGTAATGACCCCGTTCTCCGTGAGGCTCGACTGAAATCCCTTCGTCAAAACCACGTTTTCCGCCGATCCTGACCCACGCCTCCGAAGCAGCACGCTTCCGTCTGCCACGACCACGTCGATTTGTTTTTCATCTGCCCGCGCGTGCACATCGAACTCGGTACCCAAAACTTCGACAGTTGCCGTCTGAGTGTTCACGACAAAAGGCATCGACTCGTTGCGGGCCACATCGAAGAAAGCTTCACCTTCAAGATACACCTCCCGGGAGTCGCCGGAGAATGATCCTGCAAATCGCATGGTACTCGCGACATTCAGCCAAACCAGCGTTCCATCGCTGAACCGAAACTGTGCCCGCTCTCCGTTGCCGGTGGAAACCTCTCTCATCAAGGCTGCTGTTGCAATCGATGCATCCGACTGGTTCATCCAATAAACGAGGTAGGGAATGGCCACGGACAAAACAACAACGGCAGCAATCCGGAGCACATAATTGAAGGTGGATGGACCCCGTCGATACTTTCCAGTAAGCGAACCAAGGAGCGATTTCTGAGGCATGATCGTTCTGAGTTCAACACCGCGCCAGAAGGCATCGACATCAATAACGTTGCGATGTTTCCCTGCCTCGGTCCAGACTCTATGGAGTTGCTCGACTGTCCGCTCATGAGCAGGATCCTCGTGGATCCAATCTTCCACTCGTCGCTTTTCCTCCGGGCTGCACTCTCCGGCGAAGTATTGGCTGAGCAACTCGTACGGGATGTCGTTATTCATAGTTTCCATGTTCCCCCAAGTGACTCGTTCTCTGAGCAAGGCACTTCATCGCCCCGCTACATGAAGTACGCACAAGAGATCAAAGAGGCCTAAATCCTTCCGGAACAAACCTCAAGGACGCCTCGCCGAGAACATGCGAGAATAGATGCTGTTACTGCGACTTTGTGGGGTTTGTGCAGAAAAACAGGCTAATCGGGAAGATTCAAGAAGGGCAAGAGCGCAAAAAAATAAGAGAGCTTGATTCGGAGGATCTTCATCGCCCTGGATATCTGGGCTTTTACTGTCTTCTGGGAGATTTGCAGGGCACAGCCAATTTCTTCGTACGTCAGGCCATCCTCACGATGGAGTCGAAAGATGATGCGGCATCGGTCCGGAAGATCCTCAATCGCTTCCTCAACAGCCTTGGAAAAATCAGTTGCATGGACCTGTTCATCAGCCGAAGGAACTTCTTCCGCAATCAATTCGACGTCATCATTCCACGGGGTTTCAAATCGCTTGTGACGGAGATAGCCTATCGCCTGATTGCGTGTGGCCGCATAAAGATAGGATAAGACAGTGTGTTCTGGCTTCCAGCGCGAGCGGTTCTCCCAAACATGGCAGAAAACCTCTTGCACCAGGTCTTTGGCAACCTCATTCGACCTGGTGATGTGGATGGCAAATCGAATCAACCTGGCGGCATACGCACGAACCAGTTCTTCAAAGGCCTTCTCATCGCCCTGATTGATCCGCTCAATTGATAGGCGCTCACGAGTCGAAATCACTTGCGGCGACGGGTTGGATAGCTCGGGAGCCATCGGTGACGGGAACCAGCTTGGAAGAAAAACATAGAGAATTCGCGAGGCAAAGTCAACTTGAGAGTACGTCTCGTTCTCTTCTTCTCGTTCGATTCACGAGCACACCTCTCGACTAAAAGAACTTCTAGAGCGTCGGTTGATTCACCGCAATTGCCGTCATCGCTTCTCACAATCTTCGGGCGAAAAAGTTCACTTTGACGTCGCTCCCTTCGTTGACCTCTTCGAGATGACTTGTCATAACTCGGAATGTGTATCGGAATGTCGCCGGTTCTGACGCTGTCTCATTGAATGACGCAGGGCCTGCAACATGCTCGTTGAACCTCCGCTCGAGAAGGAGGATGCGCCCTATATCATGTTTCCGTTTTTTGTCAATCATGAGATAAACGTAGGATGGCACTGCCACCCCACTCCAAAAAACAGAAAGGGCCCTTCTCGAGTAGCGGGGGCCCCGACCAACCGCGCGGGGGAGAAACAGAATCCCACCCGAAAGCATGACGGGATTCGGAAAAAAACTCAGGCTGCCAGGCAGGATCCCGTCTAGAAGCGTAACGGGATTTCGGCGAACATCTCGGCAGGGCGGGGGCCTCCCTTCGCAAAAAGCGCTACGGCGGGTAAACCGGCCAAAAAGCATGGCGGGCAAGCAGGATCCCGACTAAAAACGTGTCGGGACTTCGCCAAAAACGCCTCAACTTGAATTCCATTCCTACTCGTCCCAATAAAAATGCGAACGCCCCCAAGAAGGGGGCGTTTCTTGGACGGGGGTCCCGCTCAAAAAACGAACGGGATTTCGCCCCGTCAACTG
>DKJQ01000184.1 GCA_002454845.1 Ignavibacteria bacterium UBA6688 | reverse complement strand
GGCGACTCAGCGAGTCGCCCTGCAGATTCCTCATGATCACTCGAGCGATGTTGCATATGGCTCCGCGACGTAAGTCCACTTCCAATCCTGCCAACGCTTACAAAGCCCTGCGTTGACTGGATTGTACGCCACGTATTCGATTATCCGTCCCAATTCCCCATCGTTTCGGACTACATGATCGTAGCTTTCGTGTTGCCAAAACGCGCCCCTTCTGCCAAGCAACGCGTTTACCTTCAGGGCTGTGTACCACTTGAGGTTTTCCAAAATCTTCGTAACAATGTAGGGCGACGAGTCTCGTCGCCCTACAGGGGAAAAAACTTGATGTACATGATTCGGCATGATGCAAAACGCCAATAAATCATAAACACTTCCATCCCGATGTAATATCCCTTCGTTAACAATCCCGGCTACTCCGTCATCGGCGAGCCACTTATTCCCTTCCTGGGCACGGTCCAGAAAACTATCGAAATGGCCAAAGTATCTCCTGTGCTCTTCCTCCTGATACAGTTTTTTTCTTTCCGGATCCTTCTCCTGGTCAATTAAGCGTTCCCGCAATTGCCTTTGTTCCATGAGCTGCGCTATGACGTCAGCGGGCAACGAACCCGTCAAACGAAATGTGACAAAGAATGTGGCGTGTACAGGTTGGTAGTGCGGTAAACGCCGGCGATAGAAATCTTTGCCGTCCGAGGGCATAGGATTCAGATTAACGAAATAGATCGAAACACACTCTCGCAGAGTTGGCGACTCGACGAGTCGCCCTACAAGTGGGATTGCTTGCGCGAACGACTCAGCGGGACTTGAGAACCAGGAAAGGATTCAAGAGGAGGGCCATCCCCACCACTACTCCACACCCGATCACATTGTACCAAAGCCAGGCAATATCGGTGAAAGCGAAACAGTACAGTACGACGGCTTCGCCGACAAACGCGGCGATGAACGTTGCGGTCCCTCCAACTCGCTTGATGTAAAAAGCCAGCAGGAAGATTCCGAGCAACGTCCCGTAGAACAGCGACCCAAGGATATTGACCGCCTCAATGAGCGATCCAAGTTGCGCTGCGTATTGCGCGAACGCGATCGCGTAGATCCCCCACAACACCATAGAGGTCCGGGAGACAAAAAGATAATGCCGCTCGTCCGCCTCCTTCCGGAAATGTCTCTTGTAGATATCGACAACCGAGCATGTCGCAAGGGCGCTCAATTCCCCCGACGTCGAGGACATCGACGCGGCAAAAATGCACGCGAAAATCAGTCCCACCAACCCTATGGGCAAATAGCTGATCACAAACGACAGGAAGATATAGTTTGTGTCGTTGGGATCCCCTCCGTTCTCTTTGATGAGTCCCATCGCCTCAACCCTGAACGACTCAGCGTACTCCTTTGATTCCAGGAGTTCCCGATGGGCTTCCTGTGTCCGTTCCGCCTCTCCCGACTGTCGCGCACTCAGATACTCCTGGAGCCACTCCCCCTGTTCCCGGAGGGCAATCTCATAGTTCCGTTCCACTTCGGCAAACCGATCCCCGTATTGGCTCTGCCGCACTTCTGCCAATGCCGTCGGATTAAAAAAGATTGGCGGCCGCTCGAACTGAAAGAAGACAAAAACCATCGCCCCGATGAACAAGATGATGAACTGCATAGGGACCTTGGCCATCCCATTGAATAACAATCCGATCCTGCTCTGAGCGACCGAACTCCCGGTAAGATACCGCTGGACCTGCGATTGATCGGTCCCAAAGTAGGCGAGGGCGACGAACAGTCCCCCGATCAACCCGGACCAGAAGTTATAGCGATCATTGAGGTCGAAGGTGAAGTCCACAACGTTCAGGCGCCCCATCCCCCCTGCAACATGGAGGGCGTCGAGGAACGACACCTCCTCCGGAAGTGAGAAAATGATGACAACAAGTGCTATCACCATCCCCGACATGATGATGAGCATCTGTTGGAAGTGCGTCCAACTCACCGATTTGACTCCCCCTGAGGCGGTATAGGCGATGATCGCTCCTCCGATCACTGCCGATGTGAAACGCAGATCCCACCCCAGCATCACGGAAAGCACAATCGAGGGAGCGTAGATGGTGATACCAACCGCCAGCCCACGCTGGATCAAAAAGATGATACTGGTGAGCGTCCGCGTTTTCAGGTCGAAGCGCTGTTCGAGGTATTCGTAAGCGGTATAGACGCCGAGCTTATGAAAGATGGGAACGGCAGTGATGGAAAGAATGACCATGGCGAGGGGGAGTCCGAAATAAAACTGCACGAACCGCATCCCGTCAACATACGCCTGCCCCGGGGTGGAGGTGAATGTAATCGCGCTCGCCTGTGTCGCCATGATGGACAACGCAACGACATACCATTTCATGCGGCGATCCGCGAGCAGGTATCCCTGAATACTTCGCGTTCCCCGTCCTTTCCACATTCCGTACAGAACGATCGAAAGGAGCGTTGCGACGAGAACAATCCAGTCGAGCGTTCTCATTCGAACGCCCGTCGGAAGAAATACAGCAGAAGGATCAGGAGGACCAATTCACCCAGGACCAGCGCATACAGGAGGCGCCACGACCCAAACATCGGTGGGGCCTCTTCGTCCGCGTCATGGGGAGGGTTTTGTTGGGGCTCAATCGGCATGATCAGGATGATTCAATGTGAAGCTCCCGCTTTGGGGAGTGACAGGATGTTGGCGAACAACCGGTAGGCTCCCGGAACTCCGGCCGGGAGCTGGCGAAAGAAAGCATACCCCGTGTAAACGAAGTTACCCCGGCCATGGCGCGCGACGAGGAGTCCACCCTGCAGGGACTTTTCTCCCGGGTCGTTGCTGGCAATGACCGTTTCGTACTGTGGATCCCATGCCCCGGCAAAATAGAGTCCCCGCTCCTGAACCCAGCCGTTGAAATCCCGCTCGGTGATTTTGTTCGGTTGGTTCAGCACGGGGTGGTCCGGCTTCAGAATGGTCACCGGCGCTTCCTCCACGGTCACTCGACCCCTTGAGACAGTGAAGGGAAAAGGACCAAGGTTTTCGGATTCTCCCCGCTGCAACGTAACAAATTGAACAACGTAGGTTCCTCCTTGTTCGACATATTCCATCAGACGTCGCTGATGGGCCCGGAGCCTCGGGCGCGTATTATACGCCCGTACGCCTGCCACGATCGCGTCGAAGCGGGAGAGTTCCGCGTCTGCAATCTCTTCATCGCTTAGCAGCACCACACGGTAGCCCATCTGCCGTAATCCCGCGGGAATATCATCGCCGGCTCCCATGACGTATCCGATGGTGCTTCCTTGCTTCTCGAGATCGACGCGAAGGAGTTTCGATTCAGCCTTCAGAAAAAGTGTCTGGGGAGGAATGTGAGGATAGTGAATCGTGCGCGCTCCATGGGTGATGACCTTTCCATCCACTTCTGCAAAAGCGGAGAGAGTTCCATTCGCCGCACCGTTTGACGGTTGCACTCGGAAGGTTTCGCCTCGCTCCTCCCCCCGGGCGGAAAGATCAAAGGGGATCGAGGGCGGATCGACGGTCCAGCCGGAGGGAACCTGCAGACGAACAACTCCCTTCACCGCTCCGCCGCCGTTCCTCAGGTTGACCATGATGTCTCTCGAACCGCGATCGGGAAACAGTTGGACAGGTTCCTGCAGGTTGACACTGACACGGGGAACGATTTCGAAGCTCCTGTACTGCTCCCCTTCCACCGGATCAACCCAACGAAACCGGAACGGAACCTCCAGGTCGAGTTGCTGATCGAAAACCTTCAAGCGCACGTGCACACTGTACAGGGGTACGTTTTCCGGACTGCCGATAAGGAGCTGGTCATTCACCGCATAGGAACCCTTGAAGGGCTCTCTCTTCAACCAGTATGGTTGCGTGAAACCGGCATCCGCGGGAACGCGGAAGGGAAAACGAGCCTGGATGGACCTGTTAGCCTGCAGCAACGCCTGGAACACCGTATCCTTTTGCCCTAACGGAAGTGAGACACTCTCGACAAAAAACGGAGCCTCCGATCGATTCAACATCGTCACCAGCACCGTGAGATCGCTCCCGGGGCTCGCGGAAAAATCCGACGTGAGCGCATCGATCCATAAGCCTGCGCAGGAACGGATGACCTCGACAAGTTCCCGCTTCTTTGCCCCGGCCCAGGTGCGATCCTCCAGGGAGGAGAGCTCGCGGTATGCCTGAATGAGAATCGGCAGGATCTTCGCGGGGTTATTCGGATTGAATACGCGGTCGGCCTCTTCGAAGAGCCGCGCAACCTTCTCCCCTCCCCGAACCCGCGACCAGGTCAGGTTCACTCCCTCAAACAGATCATGGGATGCCGAATCGCCGAGAGTGTGCTGGAAGTAATTGATGAACGATCCGCGATTCTCCGCAGCTCCGAACCCCTGACTCCTGTGCATGCTCCGGCTGATCCCTGCAATCTCCGTGAACGACTTCCCGAGGAGGGGTGTGTATCCGCCGGCATCGAGCGTCAGGGCTCCGGGCGGAACCGGGGCCGCTGACTGTTGAAAGCGAAAGACGTTCCAGACAAGGCGCCTGGGTTTCCAGATCTCCACGTACCGCAATTGTTCGGGAAATTTTTCCGGATCTCCTGCGGCGAGGAACGCCTCCTGTGCGAGGAGCGCCGAGCCGGTGTGATTGCCATGCCCGCCCTGTGTTGGAGTAAAGCGGGTGATGACAACGTCCGGACGGAAGGATCGTATGGCCCATACCACGTCGGACAATGCTTTGTCTTTTTCCCAGATTCGGATCGTCTCCTCCGAACTCTTCGAATATCCAAAATCGAGGGCACGGGTAAAAAGTTGTTCCGCCCCGTCAATGTGACGGGCTGCCAGGAGTTCCTGCGTCCGGATAATGCCCATCAACGCCCCCTGTTCCGCGCCGATCAGATTTTGTCCCCCTTCTCCCCGCGTCACCGAAAGGTACGCCGTCCGGATGAGGCGTCCCCGGGCCAGTGTGGCCAGAACAGCGGTGTTTTCATCGTCTGGATGAGCGGCAATATAAAGAGCACTTCCGAGGACGTTCAGTTTTTTCAACGCGAGAGCCAACTCGCCGGCTTCCATGACATGCGGCGACTGGGAATAGCTTTGGCTCGGACAAAGAAAGCACAGGAGAAGAGTGAGGGAAAAACGTGGACGACTCATGAACCGGGATCCTTCCGCAGTAGCTTGCCAGTACCGGACACGTTGACTTTGACTCGTTTCTTCATTATACAACAGAGGTTGCCCATGTTCAAACAAGGGTGAGCGTGATTTTCAGTCATCCCCTGTGATAGACAGGAACGGGGGGAATATACAACTCCCCTCTTGGAGCCGCAAGAAAAATGTGGCGAATCCCCGGCACACGAAACTTCACGGATCGGACCAACAGACCTTATGCGGGAAAAAGACAAACTCCTACGACAAAACATCCGGATGCTCGGCAACCTCCTCGGAGAGGTGATCATCGAACAGCAAGGGAATGAACTGTTCGAGCTCGAGGAGACCATCCGCCGCACGACAAAACAGCTCCGGCGCCGACCCTCGGACGCACAACTCGCCCTTCTCCGTTCGCTGATCCGCGACATGAACCCTGAGACCATGGCATGGATTCTCCGGGCATTCACCACTTACTTTCAGCTCGTCAACACGGCAGAGCAACATCACCGGATCCAGCGCCTCCGGGCCTACAAACACCCCCCCAAACCGAAAGCGCCGCCCGGCTCCCTCGAAGAGACCATCCGACAATTGAAGCGGGAGGGGGTGCAGGCGGAAAACCTGGAGCGTTGTTTCGGAAGACTGCTTCTCATGCCGGTGTTCACCGCGCACCCGACGGAAGCGACACGCCGGACCGTACTGGAAAAACACTCACGCATCTGGAAGCTCCTTGAGGAGTTTGACCGGAAGGACCTCTTGGACGAAGATCATCTCGCCCTTCAGCAGGAAATCAAGCGCCACATCACGAGCCTGTGGCAAACAGAGGAGACCCGCTCCTTTCAGATCACCGTTCTGGACGAGCTGTATAACGGTCTCTACTATTTCCAGAATGTCCTGTATCAGACCCTCCCTGCATTCTACCGTGAGCTCGAACGGTGTCTGCACAACGCCTATCCCGCATGGTCGGGCCGGATTCCTTCGTTCGTCCACTTTGGGTCATGGATCGGGGGCGACCGGGATGGCAACCCCCATGTCACGGCGGCCGTCACCTGGAAAGCACTTCAGCGCAAGACCCGCATGATTCTCGACCTGTATCTTTCCTCCATCGAAAGCCTGTTCGTCGAACGGAGCGAGTCGGCACAACTCGTCGGCGTGAGCGATGAGTTGCTCGAATCAGTCAAACGGGACGAAGAGTTGCTCGCCTCGATGCCCGGGGTGGTCAGCGTCCGGAACCGGCACGAAGCGTACCGCGTGAAGCTCTCCCAGATCTACCAGAAGCTTCAGAGCCGAAGAACATTCACCGAGGGAACGTTCGTCGAATCAAAGTACCTCTACCAGTCTTCCGCTGAATTCCTCGATGACCTCCGGGTGATCGACCGAAGTCTTCGGTTCAACAAGGGCGAAATTATCGCGGAAGGGGCTCTGAAGGATCTGATCCGGCTTGTCGAAACGTTTGGATTCCACCTGACGACCTTGGACATCCGGCAGAGCAGCGCTCTGCACCGGTCGACCGTCACGGAGCTTGCAGCACAGCGGTCTCTCCCGTACGCCGACTGGTCGGAAGACCGGCGGATCGAATGGTTGACGGAGGTGATCACCTTTCCGGATCCTGTGATGTTCGACGAATCGAACCTCTCGCCGGCGAGCCTCGAGGTGCTTGCGACCCTGAGGACGGTCAAACGGTCGATGTATGAGATCGACACCAACGCGGTTCGTTCGTATGTCGTTAGCATGGCCTCAGGCGCCGCCGATATTCTGGAAGTCCTTTTGTTGATGAAGGTGACGGGGCTCCTTTTGGCGAAGAAGGAAGGCTGGATCAGCTACCTCGATATTGTCCCTCTCTTTGAAACGATCAGCGACCTTCAAGGCGCTCCGAAAACGATGAAGCGCCTCTACGAGAATCACGCGTATCAGCTTCATCTCGGAGCGCGTGAGCGGCGCCAGGAAATCATGATCGGGTATTCCGACAGTGGCAAGGACGGCGGGATCGTCCGTTCGCATACGGAGCTCTTCACAGCACAACGCCGTCTCGCACAGCTTTCACGCCGGTGGAAGATCGAGTGGATGTTTTTCCACGGACGCGGCGGAACTGTCGGCCGCGGCGGCGGCCCGGAGTTCGAGGCCATCCTCTCCCTCCCACGCGAAGCTCTCAACGACAAGATCAAGATTACCGAACAGGGGGAGGTGCTCTCGCTGAAATATGCCCACCCTTCGATCGCTCAACGTTCGCTCGAGCTGACGACATCGGCCCTCCTGATTTCGTCCCTCGGGCACGGGGGTGGTGCTGGACACCGGAAGGAGGAAGACGCCTGGGTCGACATTCTCAACAATATAGCCGCCCATGCCTATAGTCGTTACAGGGAGATAGTCTATGAAGATTCACGGTTCATGGATTACTTTGCCGAAGCGACTCCCGTAAGAGAGATTACCCTCATGAACATCGGCTCGCGGCCGGCCAATNNGACTCCAGGGTGCAGGCCGAATTCGCCTCCGCCATGGACGACATCTCGCACGTCGCCTTCACCGAATATCGGGATCTGGTCTATGGCGATGACGCGTTCCGCACCTTTTTCCGGCAGATGACTCCGCTGACGGAGATCGCCAAGCTGAAGATCGGATCACGCCCGGCCAGCCGCACGAAAAGCGACAAGATCGAGGAT
This sequence comes from Ignavibacteria bacterium UBA6688, assembly GCA_002454845.1. Taxonomy (GTDB): domain Bacteria; phylum Bacteroidota; class Ignavibacteria; order UBA10030; family UBA10030; genus UBA6688. The sequence continues at coordinate 6,931 of DKJQ01000184.1, read as the reverse complement.
CTCCGGGCAATTCCCTGGGTGTTCGGATGGATGCAGAGCCGTCATGTAATTCCCGGATGGCTTGGAGCGGGCACAGGGATTCGAGTTTTCCTCGATGCTGAAGGAAACGCGCGAAAAAAGAAGAAACAGAGGCTCGCCCTGCTCAAAACCATGTACAACCAATGGCCCCCCTTCAGGGCCCTGCTTGATAATATTCAGATGATCATGGCGAAAGCCGACCTCGGCATTGCCCGCCATTACGCGGGTCTCGTTAAGCCGGTGGAGCTCGGGGAAACCGTCTTCCATGAATTGAAACTGGAATTCGAACTGACACAGGAGATGATTTTGTTGGTGACCGGACAGAAAGCGATCCTCGATCAGAATCCGACCCTGCAGCGTTCCATTCAGTTGCGAAACCCCTACGTCGACCCGATGAGCTATATCCAGATCGAGATCCTGCACCGCCTGAGGGCCGCCGGGGTGGATGAAGGTGACCGGAAGGCGCTGGAAGAGGTGGCGTTCCTGAGCATTAATGGGATCGCTGCCGGACTCCGGAATACCGGTTGATGGAAGACATCAATCCGAATTATCGTGTCAGGCTCGACCCCGAGCTTCTTCTTTCCGCAGGCAAAGCAAGCCTGAAATAAGGCCTGCCCTCTTGCAGGCGGCCCTCACAGGTCGCCTTTTCTCTTCTTCTTGGCAACTTTCCACGGCAATAGATCGTCTAATACTTGTTCCAAGAATTGCGAAACCCGGTGCCTTGCGCCGTCCCGGGTTATTGCGTACTTTCCCGCCATACTATCATCAAGAAGGGTGCATTATGCAGCTTCCACCGATTGCTCAACGATTGAAGGACAAGCGTGTTGCCATTCCAACGGCTTTTGCCTCCCTGCTCCTTATCGTCTTCCTCCTCATGACGGCACCGGATACCGCCGCCATTGCGACATCGGATGTGAAGTCTGGTGAGTTCGCGGTCAGTATCACCGTGACGGGCGAAATCCGGGCGACGAATTCCAAAACCCTTGTCACCCCGCGGACGCGCTTCGGCAACCTCCAGATCGTCTTCCTCGTTCCGGAAGGGACAACGGTGAAAGAAGGAGAGGCAGTCGTCCGGTTCGCCACCACCGAAGTGGACAAGAACATCTCCGATAAGGAGTCGGAGCTCAGTTCCCTCCGTGCGGACTTCGACAAACTCAAAGCCGACCAGGAGTCGCAGATGTCCGACCTCGATGCCGCGCTCAAGAATGCCGAACTTGCCTTCGAACAGGCAAAGCTCCAGGTGGAGAAGATGAAGTTCGAAGCGGATGTCCTTCGCAAGGATGCCGAAATCAACAAGGAAAAAAGCAGAATATCGTTCGACCAATCCGAGAAGAAGATCGCTTCGAGGAAGATCATCGATAACTCCGAACAGCAGAAACTGCTCCTAAAGATCAAGCAAGTCGGTTCCGATCTCACGCGCGCGCGCGCCGACAAGGAACAGTTAACGCTGAAAGCTCCCCTGCCCGGTCTGGTGGTTTATGAAATGAACTGGAGTACCAGCCGCAAAATTTCCGTGGGCGATTCCCCGTGGCCCGGAATGTCGATCGTCAGCCTGCCGGATCTTTCCCTGATGCAAGTTGTGAGCAGCGTGAACGAGGTTGACGTCAGTAAGGTTAAGAAGGGGCAGAAGGCAAAGGTGAAGCTCGACGCGTTCCCGGAGCGCGATTTTCTGGCCACGGTCAATTCGGTCGGGACGATCGGCCAACAGCGGGATCGAAACAACCCCATTAAGACCTTTGAAGTCGTTCTGGATATCGAGGGCATGGATCCGGTCCTGAAACCCGGCATGACCACCAGCAATGAAGTAGTCATGGAGACGATTCCTGACGCGATCTTCGTACCCCTCGAATCGGTGTTCGAGAAGGACGGCAAGGTACTCGTCTATAAGATGAACGGGTCGAGCCCCGAAGCGCAAACGGTTGAGGTCGGCGCCAAGAACGGTAACTTCGTCGTCATTAAAGAAGGGCTCAAGGCCGGTGAAAAAGTCACTCTGCGCGACCCAACCTCGAAGGAGGGCACGACGAAAGAATCCGGACCGAAGGAAGCGTCGTTGTGAACCTGAGCGAGAACATCATCATCGGGCTGAACGGACTGCTCTCCCACAAGCTCCGTTCGGTATTGACGGCCCTCGGCATCATCTTCGGTGTGGCTGCGGTGATCGCCATGCTTTCTATCGGAGAGGGGGCCCGCCAGGAAGCCCTCGAGCAAATCTCACTGATGGGGGTCAACAATATCATCATTCGCTCCAAGGAACCGACCGCTCAGAGCTTCGGGAAGGCAAAGGCGAATTTTTCTCCCGGACTGGAATTACAGGATAGCCGCGCGATCCGGGATATCTGTTCTTTTGTCCAGGCTGTCGTTCCCCAGTGGGAAAAAAGCGGCGCTGCACAGTACAAAAGCGAACGGAAGGATGTCAAGGTCATTGGCACCACTCCGGATTTCATCAACGCGTTCAACTATACACTTGCAGACGGTCGTTTCCTTCAGCAAGCGCACCTGGAAGGACAGGAGAATGTCTGCGTCCTCGGAAGCGATGCCAAGGATCAGATCTTCCACTTCGAGAACCCCCTTGGCAAGCAGATCAAGCTCGACAACCAATGGTTCACGGTGGTCGGTGTGATGCAACGCCAGATTGATCCCAAGAAGAAGCTTGAGAACCTGAAGGTCCGCAACCTCAACATGGATGTCTACATCCCCATCACCACAGCCCAGTTCAAAATGACCCGGTTCCGCGGAGGAAGCTCCGGCGGTATGCAGTTTTTCGGAGGGGGTTTCATGGTCACGTCATCGGGGAACCAGAACCCTGTTCCCAGGAACCTTCTCGATCAAATGACGGTCAAGGTCAAAGAGACCATCCCCATTGATGAAGCAACAGCGGTCATCCAGAATATCCTCAAACGACGGCATTATGGGATCGACGACTTCGAAGTGATCGTCCCCGAAGCGCTCGTGCAGCAAAGCCAACAGACCCAGCAGATCTTCAACATCGTGATGGGTGCGATTGCGGGGATCTCTCTCTTGGTCGGCGGGATCGGGATCATGAACATCATGCTCGCTTCCGTCATGGAACGGACCAAGGAGATCGGCGTGCGTCGCGCTGTTGGGGCTACACGGGCGGATGTGCTTGGACAGTTTCTCTTCGAAGCCATCTTCCTGAGCGTGGTGGGTGGACTCGTCGGTATCGCGCTTGGTTTCAGTCTCACCAAAGTCATCACGCTGTATGCGGAATGGCGAACGGTCGTTTCTTTCCCAACCGTCCTCCTCGCCTTCGGCGTCTCGGCCGCGGTCGGTATCGCGTTCGGGTATTATCCCGCCCGGAAGGCGGCATTCCAAAATCCTATTGAATCCTTACGCTACGAGTAACCACGCATGAAAAAGCCCGCACTTCTCGCCTTCTTTTTCGGCACGATGTTCACCTTCACCTTCGCGCAGAAACACTACGTGCTCACACTGGACCAAAGCCTCGAGCTCGCTTTGAAGCAAGGCTACGCCGTCCAGAACGCGACGTCGCAGTATCTCGCATCGAAGAAAGGATATGAATCGGCGTTGCGGCGGCTCCGGACGTCGATCGATATCAACGTCGAAGCCCCGACCTTCAGCGAATCGCTGACCAGCCAGTTCAATCCCCTGACGCAGCGATATGAGTTTTACGAATTGCAGACGACCCGCTTCCAGACGGGGCTTACCATCAACCAGCCCCTTGTCTTCAGCGGCGGCACGCTCACTCTGCGGGAGAGCGTGTTCGGGCGCGACCAGATCAGCGGACTCGGCGGCTCCGCCAGAACCAGCAAGGACTTCTTCAACAACTTTCTCGTCGAGTACCGACAGCCGCTCCTCACTCCGAATATGCATCGCATCAACTCGGACAAGGCAGCCATCGGGCTCGACCAGGTGGAATCCGACTTCCTTCGCGACCAGCTCGATGTGATTTATGCCGTCACCGAGAGTTTCTTTTCGCTCTACCAACTCGCCCAACGGGTCGAGATCTCAAGGGAACAGGTGAAACAAAACCAGGAATCGTACGAAACGGCGAAGAACAAGTACGGAGCGGGACTCATCCCCGAAGTGGAAGTGCTGCAATCGGAGGTCGATCTCGTCACCAGTCAGAATGAGCTGCTGAATGCCCAGCGTGAGGTGGAGCGTGCGAAGAATGCGTTCAGACTTCTGGTGGGACTCTCCTCGGCGGACGATGTTGACGTGATCGCGGCTATCAGCTATCAATCCGTCCCGATCGATTCCGTCAAAGCCATCGACGCTGCACTGGAGAACCGCTCGGAAGTGCTCAACGCCTCCCGCAACCGCGATCTCCGGCAGATGGACATTGACGTCGCTTCCGCCCGGAACGATTTCAGGATGGACCTCACCGCGACGTACGGCTTCAACCGGAATGACACCGAGCTGAGTAGGGTGTGGAGGGATTTCGGAACATCGCGCAGCGCGTCACTCGGCCTCTCGATCCCGTTGTTCGATTGGGGGAGCAACCGCCTGGAGGTGGAGGCTGCCGAGATCCAGCACCGGAACGCCCTCGCCGGCTACGAATACACCCGCCAGCAGGTCAGGCAGGAGATCATCGACCTCCTCAACCGCATCAAGGTGGCGGAATCGAGGATCCAGGTTCTCGAGAAGGTCGTCGCCGTCGCACAGAAGAGCTACGATATCAGCATCTCACGATTCAGTTCGGGCACGATTAACCGGAACGACCTTGCCCAGGCGCAACAACGCCTGACGGCGGCAAAAATCAACAACCTCGGCGCGCTCATCGATTACCGGATCGGGATTGCCGATATCAAGCGAAAGACGCTTTTCGACTTTGAGAAAAACGAACCGGCAAAACCTCTGATCTTCGACTCTACGATGTATTGATGTCGCAGATACCAGAGGTGGATCATATCCATCCCTGTATTCCCTCGCCCTCACCCACGCAGATTCACCCGGGAAGTCTTCCCTTTTCTCCTCTGATTTTCTTATCTTAATGTCCTGACTTTATCACTGCAGCCAGGACAAACCGCCGCGAAAACGAGAATTCCGAAGGGGGATCTCTCCGGTGCTTCGCGGCGAACACCACTAACATACGTAGAAGGAAGAACCATGAACGGCTCGTACAACTACCTTGTCCATATCATCGGATTCGGGCTCCTCTCACTAACGTTTGTCGGAGGGTTCCTGCTCGACAGGAAATTCCGGAAGGAAAAGGATTGGAAGCTTAAGCTCTATGTCCTTGGGATCGCGCGGCCGCTCGGCATAGCCACCCCCATCGTCGCAGCAATCCTCCTCATCACCGGAATCGGAAACATCCATAACAGACTCATAGGGACCGAGATGTCGTGGCTGGACGAGGGATGGCTGGTGGCCAAAGTAATCTTTTTCGCCGTGATGGTTCTCAATGGCCTGATCTTTGGTCCATCGCTGTCAAGGAAACGCGCAGGGGTTGTCAAAGGGATCGTCGATGGCTCCGGAGCCGCGGATGCGGAGCAGAAGGTCGTTGCCCTCAATAAGCAGATCACCATGTTCTACCTGGTTCAGGCAATCCTGCTGATCACCATTCTCTATCTGTCCACCTTCGGACCGGGTAAACATCCCGGGATAATCTGACAAGCTCTTGGAACAAACTTGCCACAAACCTGCCCGCCGAAGTAAGAACGAAGGCGGGAGTGCCTTGGCGGCTCAAAGAAATGGTTTTTTCAATAACCCGCTCATGAACTCATGATTATTCGAACATTTCGCTTTGCCGGAATTGCCCTCTCCCTTTTCATCATCGGATGCGCGAAGGCTCCCCTGCCGCAGGGATCTCTCTGGCAGGGAACAGTTACCCTCGTTGAGAACAAACAAGTTTCCTTCCAGATGATGCTCTGGCTTCAGGGGGACGCATCTTCAGGGTATTTTCTTGTAGGGGACGAACAGACTCCGATTCCCGAAGTCTACCACCGGGGAGATTCCGTCTTGCTGGAAATCTCCGAATACGGCGCGGCGGTGCGTGGAGTGTGGGATGGAGAAAAGCTGAATGGGAGTTTCTTGAGATTCCGGACCGACACGCTCGCTTTTCCGGTCGAAGCATCCCCCCTCTCCCCTGCACCCTCGGCCGCGAAACGCGAACCGACCGGCGAAGTGCCGCTCGTGGGAAAATTCCAGGTCTATTTTCATCGTGGTGAGACCACCGATAGTACGACGACGGCAACGTTCTGGATGAAAAACGATTCGATCTACGGCACGTTCATCGCACAGGATGGCGACTATGGTTTGATGGTGGGACGGCAGGTCGGTGACCAGCTTCAACTCAACCGCTTCACCGGTTGGCAGGCGAACGTGCTCGACATGCAGCGCGTCAACGGGGTCTGGACCGGCAAGTACTACGCCAGGAAAAATCCCCCGGTTTCCTTTACGCTCGAGCCACGGGTCACGCTTCCCAAGGAACTACCAGGCGCCCGGTTGACCCGCATGAAGGATCCGAGGAAATCATTTTCATTCTCCGGTGTTAGTATCGCCGGCGACACGGTGACGCATCTCGACCCCCGCTTGAAAGGAAAGGTACTCTTGATCGATATCATGGGAACCTGGTGCCACAACTGCATGGACGCGGCCCCACTCCTGCAACAATTGTATGAGGAGTTCCAGCCGCAGGGACTGGAGATTGTCGGACTCTCCTTCGAGCTCTCCGGCGACCTTCAGACGGCACGGAAGAACCTGTTGCTCTACCAGGAAAGGTTCGGGATCACCTTCCCCCTCCTGTTCTGCGGAACAACGGACGATCCGAACGTGGACGCGCGGCTCCACTCACAGATCGAAGAATTCTTTGCCTATCCAACCACATTTTTCGTAGGGAGGGATGGAAGGGTGAAGAAGATTCACGTGGGGTTCAAGGGACCGGGCATCGGCGAGGAGTTTCAACAGCAGGTGGAGGAGTATTATCAGGTGA
>DKJQ01000157.1 GCA_002454845.1 Ignavibacteria bacterium UBA6688 | reverse complement strand
GCGGGCTGTATCGCAAGAGCAAGATCCTCAATACTATTCTCTATTTCGCCGCCCTGAAGGGCCTGTCGGAAGCGGAAGCCCGTCCCCGCGTGTCGTTCTGGATGGAACGATTTGGATTGAAAGATGAGGGCCAACGAAAGGTTGAAGAGCTCTCCAAGGGGAACCAGCAAAAGGTTCAGCTCATCTGCTCCATTCTGCATAAGCCCCAACTCCTTGTTCTTGACGAGCCGTTTTCCGGGCTCGATCCTGTCAATCAAATTCTCCTGAAGGACATCCTGCTCGAACTGCGGCAGCAGAACGTCGCCATCGTCTTCTCAACACACCAGATGGAGCAGGTGGAAAAAATGTGCGACAATATTTGCCTGATCAATAAGGGCAAGATCGTGCTCGAGGGCATGTTGCGGGAGATCAAGAAAAAATACGGTACGAATTCCATCCTTCTGGAATTCGAAGGGGACGGATCGTTCCTGAAATCGCTCCCGATGATCAAGCGGGCGAATGTCTATCAGAACTACGCGGAACTGGAGCTGACCGATATGCGGCAGAGCCGCGAGTTGATCACAAGTCTCGATGGACGATTGAACCTGAGAAAATTTGAGATTGTGGAACCTTCGCTTCAATCGATTTTCGTCAGCGTGGTCGGAATGCCGGAAACCCTGGAGGAGCAGGAAGAGTTAGTCTCTTCTCCCCCCACGAAATCAGTCCACCCTATGGCCCCGGAAGTCAAGAAAGCGCTTATCTCCTCCATCCTGGGGAGCCTCGTGCTGGTGGGGTTTACGGTGGTGGAGGCCCTGAAAGAAGAGCCGAACTGGATTGGTCCCCTGGTGATTGCAGCTGCAGTTGCGTTCGCGGGATTCCGTTTTCTCAAGATGAAGTCGGACTCGGAGCGAAAGATCCGGGCACAGGAGAAGGGAGGGAAACGGTGAAATACCTTCAGGTGGCAAAATGGGAATTTCTGGAGAAGGTGAAATCCAAGGCCTTCATCATCTCCCTTGTATTGATGCCGTTGATCATGGTCGTCTTCGGGGTTCTGCCGGGACTTCTGGCCTCCAAACCGGATGAGAAGGCTACCGTGGTCGGTATTTTTGATGAGACCGGAACGATCCTTCAGCCCCTTTCTGTGCGGGCGGAGGAAAAGTATAAATTGCCGGATGGCCGTCCGAATTATGTCATTCGCAACCTCCACACGGAAGGGAGTTTCAGCGATGTGAAGGCGAAGGCTCCGTCGATGATTGCAAACGGGGAAATGGAAGGATACTTCTATATCCCCGCCGATGTTTCCGCGGGTGGCATGGTGGAATACCGGGCCGAGAATGTGGGAAACATCCGTGTGTCCGAACGATTCTCCCGCACGATTGAAGAAGTGATTGTGGAACAGCGTCTCGCTGCGGAAGGACTCGATCCGTCCCGCCTGAAGAAACTGATGGCGGATGTTTCGGTCAGGTCCATCAAGGTATCCGAACAGGGGGGGGAAAAAGAATCGGGGTTCCTGGAGACGTTCTTCAGCGCGTACATCGTCATTATGATGCTGATGTTCCTCGTCCTGACGTCCGGACAATTGCTCATCCGCAGCGTGGTGGAGGAGAAATCAAACCGGGTGATCGAGGTGCTGCTTTCTTCCTGTTCCGCACGCGATTTAATGGTGGGGAAGATCCTCGGGTTAAGCGGGCTCGGAATCCTGCAGATGTTGTTGTGGGGGATCATCGGTTTGGGGATAGCCTTGAAGACGGGGGCGGACATGTTCGTCCTTCAGAATGTGCTTCTCTCGCTGGTGTACTTCATCCTGGGGTACCTTCTCTATGCAGGAATTTTTGTCGCGGCAGGATCTCCGGTGACGACCGAGCAGGAGGCGCAACAGATCACCACCTATGTCAGCCTGTTTCTGGTGTTCCCAATCGTGCTTGCCATGCCGGCCATGCAGAATCCGGATTCCCTGTGGATCAGGATTCTTTCTTTTATTCCACTCCTGACGCCGGCGTTCATGGTCATGCGTATTCCTATCCAGATGCCGCCGACGTGGGAGATCCTGGCCACGATGGGGTTACTGCTGGTTTCCGCCATCGGAATGATGTGGGTGGCAGGAAAAATATTCAGGGTCGCGATCCTGGTGTACGGGAAGCGGCCGACGATACCGGAGTTATGGCGTTGGCTCAGAACAACCTAACGGTGCCCATGAATTTCCTGGTCCTGATCTTGTGATACTCGAATCTATCGTCTTCTATACACTTGCCATCATCTCCATCGGGTCAGCCCTTCTCATGGTGACCCGCCGAAATCCCGTCATCGCCGCTCTCTATCTCATCCTCAATTTTTTCTGTCTGGCCGGACTCTATCTGACGCTCCAGGCGCAGTTCATTGCCGTCATCCATATCCTGGTTTATGCCGGCGCCATCATGGTGCTGTTCGTGTTCGTGATCATGCTGCTGAACCTGGGGGATAAGCAGACGCTGAACGATGCGATCTCCCCGAAGAAGGTCGTTGCCGGGGGACTGAGTTTAGCTTTGTTGCTTGAGCTGCTCTACATTATCGTCTACGCAACGAAGGATCTCCCCGCCTACGATGTCAAACAAGCTCTGGAGACCGGGACGGTGGAGCATATAGGGAAGGAATTGTTCACGAACTTCCTCTTTCCGTTCGAAGTAACGTCGATTCTCCTGCTGGCGGCTATTATCGGCGCCGTCCTGCTGGCAAAAAGGAAACTGGACTGAACCATGGGCATCCAGCCATATCTCTACCTGAGTGCAATCATGTTTATGATCGGCGTTGTGGGTGTCATCGCCCGGCGGAACGCGATCATCGTTTTCATGTCCATCGAGTTGATGCTGAATTCCGTCAATCTCACGCTTATCGCGTTCTCCGCACAACTTGGTAATGTCACCGGCCAATTGCTGGTCTTTTTCGTCATGACCGTGGCCGCAGCGGAGGCGGCCGTCGGACTTGCCATCATCATCTCGTTGTTCCGGAACAAACAAACCGTCAATCTGGACGAGATCAATATTTTGAAATGGTAGATCGTAACCTGAACGACGGGGAGCGACGTTGCCTGTAACAGGCGAGCCGCCCCCTGCAAACCTCTAACGACGCATGCTCTCATCGGCACCCTTTATCGTCTTATTCCCTCTCCTCGGCTTTCTCTTTCTTGGACTGTTCGGCGCCAGGATCAGGAATGAAAAGCTGATCGGCATCATCGGCAGCGGAGCGGTCGGCCTGTCCTTCCTCCTGGCGGTCGCCCTGTTCATCCATATGCTGGGCCTCGAGCCCGGGCAACGCAAGGAGATTGTCGGGTTGTTTTCCTGGATAGGGACGTTCACCGGGACAGCAAATGCGGTCCAGGTCTCCATCGGCTATCAGGTCGATCAGCTTTCGATCCTCATGACATTAGTGGTGACAGGAGTCGGGTTCCTGATCCACGTCTACTCGATAGGCTATATGCATGGCGATCCGGGATTCTGGAGGTTCTTCACCTACATGAACCTGTTCATGTTCGCGATGCTGAACCTCGTCCTGGCCGATAACTTCCTGTTGATGTTCCTCGGGTGGGAAGGGGTAGGACTCTGTTCCTACCTCCTCATCGGATTCTGGTATGAACGGAAGTTTGACGTCGGCGGCTATAAACCCGGAACGGCATCGACCAATGATGCGGCCAAAAAGGCGTTCATCGTCAATCGCATCGGCGACTTTGGTTTCCTGCTTGCCCTGTTCTTGATCGTCGTCCATTTTGGGAGCCTGAGCTTCGATGCCGTGTTTGGACGTGCCTCCGTCATGAGTCCGGGCACCAATGTGATGGTGTGGATTACCCTCCTTCTGTTTCTTGGTGCAACAGGCAAATCTGCGCAGATTCCTTTATTCGTCTGGTTGCCGGATGCCATGGCAGGTCCGACCCCGGTCAGCGCCCTCATCCACGCAGCAACCATGGTGACGGCGGGAGTCTACATGGTGGCCCGCTGCTCGATCCTCTTTGCCCTGGCCCCCGCCACGCTCCAGGTTGTTGCCATCATCGGAGCTGTCACGGCGATTATGGCCGCCACCATTGGCCTCGTCCAGAATGACATCAAGAAAGTCCTGGCCTACTCCACGGTGAGTCAGTTGGGCTACATGTTTCTCGCGATGGGCGTGGCCGCCTTCACTGCCGGCATTTTTCATGTTGTGACCCATGCCTTCTTTAAAGCTCTTCTCTTCCTGGGTTCCGGGGCTGTCATTCACGCCATGCACGACGAGCAGGATATTCAGAAGATGGGGGGACTGAAGAAGTATCTGCCCGTGACCTATAAAACATTCCTGATCGGAGCGATCGCCATTGCCGGCATCCCGCCATTCGCGGGGTTCTTCAGCAAGGACGAAATTCTGTGGAAGGCGTTCAGCAGCGACCATGGCTCAGTAGCCCTCTGGCTTCTTGCTGCAGCTGGGGCGGGTATGACCGCGTTCTATATGTTCCGGCTCGTCGTCCTGACGTTTGAAGGAAAAGAGCGGTTCGACCATCATCAAGTCCACCCGCATGAAGCTCCAAAAACCATGACGGTACCTCTCATCGTTCTTGCGTTTTTGTCGGTGGTCGGCGGATTCATCGGTGTCCCGGAAAGTCTGATGGGGGGCAATGCGGTTGAGCACTGGCTGGAGCCCATCTTTGCTCCGGCGATGGCGGCGCTTCGCGAAACGCCTCATCACGGCGGGGCCACGGAGTA
>DKJQ01000202.1 GCA_002454845.1 Ignavibacteria bacterium UBA6688 | reverse complement strand
ACTTTTTCATTGTAAGCTCCTGCTGTAATTAAGTATATGATTTGTTGAATTTCAATTTCGGTGTCTGGTTTTGTATCACCTCAATACGCGTGCCAATGCGGTTTTCCTTAAGGAAAATCGAAAAAGTGGTCCGAAGTTCCACAATTAATGTATCACTATGACATTTGTGGATCATTTTGATATTCACTAACTTGTGTTTGGTTTTACTGCATGATCCTGGTGGTTTGCAGAGCGACCGAAAACGTGTCTCAACTTGAAACAGCGTCGAATCCACCAGGAACCAAGACTAGACTGCAATTTGGGAAAATCGGTGAAAATAAAGGCATGGGACAACTGGCATAAGGATTGAGTAAAGAGTAAGAGATAATCGAATCCAACTCACATGGTCGTGCTCTCGGACCATCTGAGGTAATGGACATCATCCACACAGAGTGATAATCTCTTACATCCTTATGCACACCCTTGAATCGCACAACCAATCGGAATTCTTGTCGCGCGTTTCCCATGAGTTACGCACGCCCCTTACATCCATACTCGGGTATGCCGAGGTGATGCTGACGGATGCAAAGCTTTCGGCAGAGAGCAGGCACCACTATGCGGAGATCATCCTTCATGAAGGATGGCGCCTTTCGCATATCATTGATAACTGTATTGACATAGCATTCAGCGATCAACGACTTGCACTCACCGTGAACGAACCGCTGGATGTTTCATCTACCGTCGCCGAAATCCTTGAGACCCATCGGAGCACCATGGAGACGCGGTCAGTGGAATGGGAGTTGATAGCGCCTGAAACTCCTCTCCGTACATCGGCAAATCCGGCACGGATGCGGCAATTACTTCACAACTTCATCCTCAACACCGTGCGGATGGCTTCGGAAGGGGGGCGGATTGAAGTCGAAATGATCCCCTATGACCATGGGTATGAAATTGAAATCCGGAACCGCAGCAAGATCCTCAACACCGACGGAACTGATGCCATCAGGAATGCATTTGTGTGGCAGCACGCGCCAAATGTAGAACTGCGGGAGCCCGGAGTGGGTTTCGCATTTGCCAAGCACCTCCTGGAACTTGAGGGAGGGAGCCTTACCATAGAAGACCACCCGACACAGGGAGTGTCGTTTCTTCTTCGATTTTCAAATATCTAACCGGAAGCGAGATACCATACCATCATGGCAGAACGACTTATCTATATTGTTGACGACGAGGAGACCATCCTGCGGCTTCTCGATCACTGGGTGACCAAAAAGTGGGGGTACACCGCAAAATTGTTTCCCACCGGTGAAGCGTTACTCGAAAGCCTAAACGAGGTTCCGGACGTCGTGCTCCTGGATATCATGCTACCGGGAATCGGAGGCGTGGAGACGCTGAAGCTCATCAAGCAGAGACACCCCGAATTGCCGGTCATCATGCTTTCCGCCCAGGGAAAGGTCGATGTCGCCATTGAGACCTTGAAACTGGGAGCAACCGACTATTTCAGCAAACCGGTGGATTTCGCCAAGCTGGAAGTCTCTCTCAAGAATGCAATTCAGATTCACGACCTTGCCCGCGAGGTCGCGCGCCTTCGCGAGGCGGTCGGAAAGCCCGTTCATTTCGACAACATCATCTCCGACAATGGGGCGATGCAGGAGGTGTTTAAGCTTGTTCAAAAAGTAAAGGACAGCGACATCTCCGTCCTCGTCTTGGGGGAAAGCGGCACGGGAAAAGAGCTTATCGCCCGGGCCATCCATTATAATGGAAACCGGAAGGATGGGCCGTTCACCGTCGTCAATTGCGCCTCTATTCCGAAGGACCTGCTGGAAAGCGAATTGTTCGGCCACGAGAAAGGCTCCTTTACCGGCGCCTACCAACGCAGGATCGGGAAGTTCGAGCAAGCGCATGGCGGCACCCTGTTCCTCGACGAGATCGGTGAACTTGATCTGAGCCTTCAGGCCAAACTTCTGAGAGTGATTCAATCGAAGCAGTTCGAGAGGGTGGGTGGGAACGAGACCCTGACCTCCGACGTCAGGGTGGTCTCGGCAACGAACAGCGATCTCGTCAAGGCAGTGCAGTTGAAGGAGTTCCGGGAGGACCTGTATTTTCGCCTCGCGACGTTTCCCATCCTTCTCCCGCCGTTGCGGGATCGAAAATCCGACATCCTCCTGCTCGCAGAACATTTTCTGAAAGCGTTGGCCGTTGAAGCCAACAAACCCCAGTTGGGTTTTTCGAAGAAAGCCCTGAAACTGCTCTACGAATACCCATGGCCGGGAAACGTGAGGGAGTTGGAAAACGCCATCCAGCGGGCAACCCTTATGGCTGATGGCAACAGCATCTCAGAAAAGGATCTCCCGCTTGCCGTGCAGACGATCGGCACGCGCGACGATGGCGCATCGTCCTCTGCCCTGTCAACGGAATCCGACGTCATTAAACCCCTGGAACAGACCAAAGAGGAAGTGCTGCGTCATGCCCTGAAGGTCACGGAGGGAAATATCGTCGAGGCCGCCCGGAAACTGAACATCGGAAGGGCAACCTTCTATCGGTTATTGAAGAAGTACAAGATCAACAGCTAGTCGGCGGAATTCCGGGAGCGCTCGTCCCCGGTGCGGAGCAACCCATGATCGATGGCATACCGCACAAGGTTTGCCAGGTCGTGAATGTCGAGCTTCTGCATGATGTTCGTGCGGTGGGTGTCTACCGTGCGGGGACTGATGTAGAGCTGGGTGGCAATCTGCTGGTTGGTGAGTCCCTGCGAGACGAGGACGATGATTTCCCGTTCGCGTTTTGTCAGGGGAACCTCGTTTCCGGGCTGTTGAGCCTCCCCTTCCCCGCGACGGACATACCCCTCTGCCATGATCTGTGAGACGCGCGGGCTGAAGAATTTTTCTCCGCCAGCCACAGCACGGATTGCGGCAGAGATTTCCTCCTTTCCCGCACTCTTGAGAACGTACCCCCCCGCACCCGACCGAAGAATCTGATAGACATATTCCTCGTTCTCATGCATCGTAAGCACGATCACGCGCGTGCCCGGAAAGCGCTTTGTGATGATCTTGGTCGCCTCCATCCCCGAGAGCTTCGGCATCGACAGGTCGATCACGATAACATCGGGGCCCAATTCCTTCACACGCTCGATGGCCTCTTCCCCGTCGGATGCCTCCCCCACAACTTCGATATCCGGGCTCCCCTTCAAAAGGGTCGCAATCCCGCTCCGGATCAGAGCGTGATCGTCTGCAAGCACAATGCGTATTTTACGTACCGCCATGGGTTCTCTGGTGTGGAATTTCGACGATGATCTCCGTCCCCTGCCCCGGTTTGGAATGAATGACAAACGTGCCGCTGAAGGAAACTGCCCGCTCACGCATACTGACCAAACCCATGCCATACCTTTGCTCATAGGTCGGGTCGAATGCCCGGATCATAAATCCCGTGCCGTCATCATCAATCATCAGCCGGAGTGTCTGTTCATCACCGATGAGTTGGACATTGACCTCTTTCGCCTCGGCATGCTTGGCGATGTTGTTCAAGGCCTCCTGCGCGATACGATACAAGCCGATTTCCATCGCCCGATCGATGCGGGAATCCACCCCCGTTGCGCCGAAGTTCGTCTTCACAGAGTTGCGTTTTGAAAACTGCTCGCATTGAAGCTGCAGGGCAGGGACGAGGCCGAAATCGACGAGAACGCTCGGCATGAGATTATACGAGATTTCCCTCGCTTCTGCCATGGAATTGTCGAGCAACGACTTGATGTCCTCCAACCTGTGCTTGTCCCCCTCCTGCTGCAGATCGGATGAATCCTCCAGAATTTCGACGTTGAACTTGATGGCGGTCAGCATTTGCCCAAGGCTGTCATGGATCTCACGCGCGATCCGACGGCGTTCGTCTTCCTGTGCTTGCACGCGTGCACCCGAGAGCATTTCCAGCTCTTTTTCCCGGGAGAGGAGGCTGTCGTACAGTTGGGCGTTCGCGAGCCCGATCGACGATTTCTCCGCAAGCGAGACGAGCAACCGCAGCTCGCGGGGTGAAAACTCATGGTGTTGCCGGTACCCGATGACAAGCTGGCCGCGAATCTCCCGGTCAACCACCAGGGGGAACCGTGTCGCGGAAACGATGCGTTCCGCCTTGAAGGGCGGGAATTCCTCCACGGGGAACCTCGGGTTTGATCCAAAATCCTGGATAACGAGAGGCTCTTTGCTGCGCGCGACCTCTGCATGGACCCCTCTCAACCGGAACGATTCAGACGGGAGGGGAACTTCGTTCCCCTTCATCGCCCTCCACCGCGCGACGCTTGTCGCAAGGTCGACCAGCATCACCCCGGCCCAATCCGCACGAGTCAGGATCTTGGCATGATGGGAGATGTTTTCCAGTACTTTCTGGAGATCGACAGTCGATACCAGCTGGCGGTCGATGGTGCTCATCGTTTCCTGTTCCCAGAGCCAGAGCGCCTGCTCCCGCTCCAGCGTTTTTCGCTCTGTGATGTCACGGAACGACGCCTGGACGGCGGGTCGCCCGTTCCATGAAACCAGCTTGGCGTTGACTTCGAGATCGACCACCTTCCCGAGTTTTGTCATCCCCTTGAGCTCATAGTTGCGGAGGATATCCTCCCCGATGAGTTTTCCTTTTTGGTATCCTTCCAGGACAAAAAAACGGCTGGCCGGAGCGACCGTTTCGGAAAAACTCACCGCCCTCATTTCTTCGACCGAAGAATAGCCAAAGATCTTCATGGCGGAAGAATTCACGAACACCAGCCTCCCGTCTTGCACAATAACGATACCGTCCAGGGAGCTTTCCACGATGCTCTGGTACTTTTCCTGGGATTCCTCGAACTTGCGCGTCAGCTCCTTGCGTTCGGTGAGGTCGTGATGGATCGCGACGCACTCGAGCAGTTTCCCAGACCGATCCAGCATCGGGGAAATGATCAGGAGCGTGAAGGTGATCCCCTCATGGGGACGGATAATCTCAACGTCGCCCGACCAGGCTTTTCCGGATCTCAAGGAATCGGCCACCAGCGGCCAGAGCGAGCCACGCTGGCTTCCACCACCGACCAGGCTGACCCCCTCGAAAGCCGGTTGCCCGACCAATTCCCTGGCCGGTGTGTGCGCCCAGCGCTCGTAGGCAGGGTTGACGTAGAGGATCCTCCCCTCAGCGTCCACGACTTCAATCGGGTCGATGGAGTACTCCAGCAGCGTATAAAAACGGCGTGTCCCCTCCTTGACCTCTTTTTCCTGTCGCAGGATAAAAAAGGCGAGTGCGCTTCCGACAACAAACAGGATGATTGAAATGCCGAAGGTCTGCAACGTCGTACTCCGGATGCGGGTGCCGGCCCGCTCCACTTGAGTAATGTTTTCCAACAATTCAGCCTCGAGAATACTCTCAAAATCTTCACGCATCTTCCGGATGAATTCGGTCGGCTGGGGGAGAAAAGCTTCGTCCCTCACGGCCGGCACGGACGGGGGTGTTCCTGCAGCGGACCCTTCTACCTTGCCGAGGAGTCTCCCTTGTTGCGCAGCCAAAAAGTCAATATTCGCGGAGAAAGGGGCAAACCTGGCGAGAAGGACCTCGCGGTCTCCGGGGGGTGTGAGGACAAGCAAATCCAGGTAGTTCTCCCGGATCGAGTCAAGATCGGCGATCAATTGGCCTGTGAGAGCGCGAAGCATTTCTCTCCGGCGTGAATCCGAGTGGATCTCCTGAAGGGTGTAAAACAAGGAGATGCTGGTCCGATAACCGGTCAGGAGGAGCGTGTCGCGAGCCGCCGATCCGACATGCCCCTTCCCGGCACTCGCCGTCGCATCAAAGAGCTGCAGGAAAAGGATGGAAAGCCCGATGACGGTGGGGAGAAGAATGCTCACCAACGCTACGGCAAGGCTCCTCTGTGGCCGGTTCAGTCTCTTTGCCCAGGATGAGTATTCTGAAGAATCGCTATGGTGCGGCATAAATCATACTGTGTCCGGGCCGACATTCAAGTGTAGGCGAGAAACTGGATGCCTCATATGGTTACGAAGGATGCCGGGCAACCCGAAAATTCCACTCGAAAAAACCCGACTCCCCGCCGCCAAAGCCAATCGGCACAAAGCCATCCTTCTAATGTCGCGTTCCGAAAAAAAGACATAAAGAGTCTCCCCACGAATCTCCACGAATCCTCACGAAGAATGATTCAGAATCGCCCAGTTTCAGTTATGAGTGCAGATTCGCGTAGATTCGCGGGCAATCTCATCTTGGGGACATATTNNAGGGGGAAAGAGGCCGTCATGAATGGAAGCGCTACTTGGCAATGAGCTTTTTGTAAGCCTCCACATCCAGCAGGGCGTCCACCTCGGCCGGATTCGCGATAGTGATTTTAATCATCCATCCGCGGTCGTAAGGTTCTTTGTTCACCAACTCCGGACTGTTCTGCACTTCCAGGTTAAGCTCCGTCACCTCACCGGCAACGGGAGCGTAAAGATCGGAAACGGCTTTTACCGCCTCGATGGTTCCGAACGATTTGCCGGTTTCCAGTTTCGTGCCGACGGCAGGGAGTTCGACGAACACGACATCGCCGAGTTCCCCCTGCGCATATTCGGTAATCCCGATCCAGCCGCTCTTGCCTTCGACACGGATCCACTCATGGTCTTTGGTATACTTCAACGTTGCGGGAAAGTTCATAGTCGTCTTCGGTTTGCTGGTTGATGATCAGTGAACTGCTGCGGTGCGGAGCCGGTGCTTAGTCTTTGAAATCGAACGTCTCGACAAATTTCGTATCGAAGATCCCCTGCCGGAATTTCTCATTTCGCATAAGTTTCTTGTGGAACGGGATGGTCGTCTTGATCCCCTCGATGACAAACTCATCCAGGGCGTAATACATTTTCTCGATCGCTTCCTCCCGGGTTCGGCTCTTGACGATGAGCTTGGCGACCAGAGAGTCATAGTAGGGGGGAATTTCATAACCGTCGTACGCGTGGGTATCGACACGCACACCGAACCCACCCGGGAAATGCAGGGTCGATATCTTCCCCGGGGAGGGACGAAAGTCGTAATTCGGGTCCTCCGCATTGATACGGCACTCAATGGCATGCCAGAGGGGCTTCGGTGACGTTTTCTTGAGCTTCCCTCCGGCGGCAACTTCAATCTGCATCTTGAGGAGATCAACACCGTACGCCTCTTCGGTAACGGGATGCTCTACCTGGATACGGGTGTTCATTTCCATGAAAT
>DKJQ01000197.1 GCA_002454845.1 Ignavibacteria bacterium UBA6688 | reverse complement strand
CCATTTATTATGTAGCAACACCCTCCCGTCAGCAACAAACCTCGTTCAAGCTGATCCGCAGTTCAGCCCAGGAAGCAGTTTTTGAAAACCCCGAACATGACTTTCCCCAGCGGATCATCTACCGCCTGGATGCCGATGGTTCCCTCGTTGCCCGCATAGAGGGAAAAAGCAGGGGTGTGGAACGAGGCATTGATTTTCCATTCAAGAAGGCCGCCTGTGAATAGCGGTCCATTCTTCTGCGGCTCGCAACCCCCCAAAACCCCAAAAAAGGAACCGTTCAGGGGTTTGGCATTTCAAGGCTGAAAACCGCTCATTCATCCCCGTTGAATCGGTGTTCACCCCAAAGGTCTTCGTGCCACGGGGTAAACTGCGTATGTTGGAATGCTATCGGGAGATCCCCACCAGCTCTCCATCGAAGCCCAGGAAGCCCAACACATCTTACGCCCATGCCCAGTTTTTTTGAAAAGCGATCGGTTCGCTGGACGTTCAGCTTTATAATCTGGACGTGTGTGGGCTTATTTTTCGCATCCCAATCCCAACTCTGGGATCAATATCTGTTCCGGACGCCGATTTCCTGGGAGCGGGCGCTCACGCTCAATCTTTCCTTCTATTATATCTGGGCATGCATTGCACCCCTGGTTCTTTGGCTCGGGAAACGCTTTCAGTTTGAGCGAAAGAGCTGGCCTCAGGCACTTCTTGTCCATCTCCCGACCAGCATCCTTCTTTCGGCAACGCAACTGCTGATCGCCGAAGTGGTCTTCCAGTCATTCCGCCCCTACCCCTTGAAACTCTTTGAAGCGTTCAGGGCCATCCAGTTTTCGTTCGCCTTCAACTTCCATATGAACCTTCTCACCTACTGGGTGATCCTGGGTGTGGGTTCCATGCGGGAGTATTACCGGAAATACCGCGACCGGGAGTTGCGGAACGCGCAGCTGGAAGCACAGTTGACCCAGGCCCAACTCCAGGCGTTGAAGATGCAGCTCCATCCCCACTTCCTCTTCAACACGCTCAACACCATCTCCTCGCTGATGCACAAAAACGTGCACGATGCCGACCGGGTGCTCGCACGGTTGGGGGACCTCCTCCGCGCGTCTCTCAAGAACTCCGGCGTGCATGAAGTCCCCCTGCGCGAAGAACTGGAATTTCTCCGGCGTTATCTTGAAATCGAACAAATGCGCTTTGGGGATCGTCTGAAGGTGCATATCAGCGTGGATCCGGATCTTCTTGATCTGAAAGTGCCAAGCTTCATCCTGCAGCCCCTGGTGGAAAATTCTATCCGGTACGCGGTCGGATCCCGCAACTCCGGCGGTCTGATTGAGATAACGGGCGGGCGACAGAATGAGCGGCTCACCTTGAGCGTGAGGGATGACGGACCGGGGTTGTCCCTCGAGCAGGCCGCGGCGGGTTCTGAAGGTGTGGGGCTGCAGAATACGCGGGCGCGGTTGCAGCAATTATATGGGGACAAGCATGAATTTGTTCTCAGGAACAATCCCCGGCAAGGGGTTGATGTTTCTATTGTCATTCCGGTTCATGTCTCGGGGAACTGAGCCGGAGTCGGGTGCACCGTTCGGGCCTGAAGGAGGACCTCATAACGATGATAACGAAGAAAATGCCGCTCTGGGTTTTGTTGATGCTCTTCTGCCCGACGGTTGCCGCGGAGGGGGGGACGCTGCAAACCAAGAAGCCCCCGGTTGAACAGAAATTCAGGGGGACCGGGGAACTGACAGCCCGCCGGAAGGATATCATCACCGAGGCGGAGGCGCATTATCAGATCGGCATGGCATATCTCCGTGAACCGCAAAACACCGGGCAGGCCGTTGAATACCTGGAGCGGGCTGTTGTGTTGAACGGCCGGAACGCCGAATACCATTTCCGTTTGGCGGAAGCCCACACGGCCGATTTTCCCTTTGCAGGGCTCTTCCGTAAACCGTTTATCGCTGCGAAGGTCAAGAACGAGTTGGAACTCGCGGTGAAGTACGACCCGATCACCCCGGCGTATCGCGAGGGGCTCATCGAGTATCTGGTGAATGCGCGCGCGATCTTCGGAGGGAGCTATGCAAAAGCGCATGAGCATGCCACGGCTTTGGTGAACACCGATCCTTATCTCGGGACCCTTGCCCGCGCCGGTATTTCCGCAGAGGAGGGAGAATTGGAGAAAGCCGAGAAACTTTTCAAGAAAGCGATCATCATGCGCCCGGCATCGTGGGCCGGGTACCAGCGTTTGGGGGGATTCTACATGACCGTGCGCCGGATCGGTGAAGCGATTGTCCAATTTAAGAAGTATATTACAGTTTCCCCCGACATGGCAGACGGTTATGAGCGGATCGGCCAGGCGTTCGTTCGGCAAAGAATGTATGACGAGGCAATCGATGCGTACCGGACGGCGATGCAGAAAGATCCTTCACTGGCCTCCCTGCTTTTCCGTATCGCGCAGTTGTATGAGTTTAAAGGCTCAAAGAGGGAAGCACTCCGGCACTATGAACAGTACCTTTCGGTGGTTCCCAGTGGCCCGATAGCCACGGATGCGAGGCTGAAAATCCGGGAGCTATCAGGCTACAATTGAGATGCTGTCAGGGAGGAACCGGGGCTCCCCGACCGGCATTACAGAAAAAGCGAACATCATTCAATAAGAGGAAATGGCATGAACAAGCGATTTTCAGTGTGGACGGTGGGTGCAGTGATGCTCACGGGCATGATCATCGGGTTCCAGGGCAAGGGGCTGATTTCGGCGGATAATATCTACGAGCAACTGAACAAATTCAAAGATGTGCTCGTGATCGCGGAGAAGTATTACGTCGATGAGGTCGACACGAAGAAACTGACCGAGGGGGCCATCAACGGATTGATCGAAAAGCTGGACCCGCATTCGGTGTATTTTCAACCGCAGCTCTCGCAACGCGAGGCGGAAAACATCCAGGGGAATTATCAGGGTGTCGGGTTGTCCATCCGGGTCCTCAACGATACGGTTATCGTGGTCGAACCGATGGGGGGTGGTCCGGCAGCAAGGATGGGAATTCTTTCCAATGACAGGATCGTGGTGATCGCAGACAGCACTGCGGTGGGAATAAGCGTGGATCACGCTTCCCGGAAGCTCCGGGGACCGAAGGGGACGAAAGTACAGATTACCGTTGTGCGCCCAGGTGTCGAAGACAACCTCGTGTATGAAATCACCCGCGATAATATTTCAATTCATAGCGTCGATGTGGCATTAATGGTAAGCGACAAGGTGGGATACCTCAGTGTCAATTCCTTCAAAGTAACCACCGGAGCCGAAGTGGAACGCGCGCTGCAGGGCCTTTCGGCCCAGGGGATGAAGCAAGTGGTCCTCGATCTGCGCAACAATCCCGGCGGGGTGATGGACCAGGCAAGCCGGCTGGCGGACCTGTTTCTTGACGGCGGGGCGAAAGGGAAACCGCGGCAGATCGTTTACACCAAGGCGCGTCGACCCGAGATGGAGGAAGCCGACACTGCGCGCACAGGCGATGCATTTGAAAAAATTCCCGTGATTGTTCTGGTGAACAACGGATCGGCGAGTGCCAGCGAAATCGTCGCCGGCGCGTTACAGGATTGGGATCGAGGGCTCATCGTGGGCGAGACGAGTTTCGGCAAGGGATTGGTCCAGCGCCAGTGGTCGCTCAACGACGGCTCGGCGTTCCGCATGACCATTGCCCGGTATTACACACCGAGCGGGAGACTGATCCAGCGCGCCTATGAGGGGAAGGATAAATCTTCCTACCAGCGTGAAGCATTTGAACGGGAGGAAGAGGAAGGGGAGAACATCGACCACAAAACTGATGTGAAGGGGGATTCAGCCCGTCCCGTGTTTAAAACCAACGCCGGGCGGGTGGTGTACGGCGGCGGCGGAATTACGCCCGATTATATCGTGAAGCCCTCGACGCTCACGGAGAATACACTGAACCTGTTGCGGCGCGACATGTTTTTCCAGTTTATCACCGCCTATCTCGATGGGGAAGGCAGGGGACTCCGCGCCCGGCACAGCTCCGACCGGAACAATTTCATCCGGTCGTATCAAATCTCCGAGGAACTCCTCGCCGCTTTCGGCTCCTTCATCGAGCAAAAAGAAGTGACGAACGAGGAAAAGGATTTTGAGAAGGACCTCCCGTTCATCAAAACACGCCTGAAAGCGTTTGTGGGTCGTGCGTTCTGGGGGAACGAAGGCTGGTACCCCGTTATGCTAGAAGTTGATACGCAGTTTCAGAAAGCCGTAACGCTGTTGCCGGAGGCGGCAAAAATTGCAAAGTTAAATTAACTGAACGCGCAATTGTTTTTGCATGGGTGGGATGATGTCGTCCCACCCTTTTCTTTAACTCAGAAGCTGTTCATACCAGTCCCGTTCCCAATTGCTGTAAATGAGTCTCTCTTGTTTCCCGCCGATAGAAAACCTCGTTCACCCATAAAACCCATGTTTTGATTTTGGGTTGGATTGCCGCTCTTCGATGTGGCACACATCTTGAACTCTCGCAAATGCCTGTTGCTGTCTCATGCTAGAGGGTTTCATCCCTCGACAATATGGGCTTTACCTCCTTCAACCCATTTGCAGACCGGACGTGTTCGGTTACTGAGACGGCAACAGGCATTTTTATGTCCGTTTCAGTATTTCCATCGGTCTTCCGGTCGATCTGAATACCGCTCTGAACGACAAAAGGCTGTCCATTGCTGGACAGCCTTTTGTTTGTACGACAACGTAACCCTTCCGGACGTCGAGTATTAGAAGCCGAACTTCAGCGAAACAACCTGATTGGCGTCAAAGTACTTGGTTTCGCGGTAGGCGTAGTCCACGGTGATAAGGACATCCGTTGCGTCGTAGATGAACCCGGCTCCGAATGTCGCTCCGAAGATATTATCCGAATTCGCTTGTGGAACCATGCCGATTCCTGCCCGACCGAAAAGCTGAATTGATTCCATCACAAATCCAACTTCTCCGCCGACCCGGTACTCGTCTAGGTACAAATTATTATTCGTGAACATGCCATTGACGTTCCACAGCATGTTGTCTCCGGCTTTCGAGGAATAACTGAGACCGATCTCGACGACCGAAGGAAGCTCAAAGCTTGCGGGCTCGCTTTTGTATGGTTGCTCCGGGCGAAGTCCTCCCGAGATAATCCCCTTATGCAGGAGTCCGGACCCGTCATACTTCAGTTGCGGTCCGATATTCTTGACTGCTACGCCCAGCTCCAAACCCTGAACATTGGCGAGACCACGGTACTGGATCCCGAAATCGAATGCCAGTCCTCCGGCTGAAGCCCGGTCAATTGTTTCGGAGATGATCTTCACCGAAACCCCCGCACCAATGGCATCGGTAAGTTGGCGTGCGAAGGTAAATCCGAGCGTAAAATATGTCGGCGTATAAAACTTGCCGCCATCGCCGTCGGGATCCTCACGCGTCGTCAGGGGAATCTCACCGATCTGCAGCGATTTGATGCTGAGACCAACGTTGCCAAACCCTTCGAACTTTCCAGCCACGGCTCCGTAACTTACACCGATGTCTCCGATGTAGGACATGTGGGAGAACATCCCTTCTGCGCCTCTTGTGAGGAGTCCAAGTCCCGCAGGATTCCAATAGATCGCTTCAACACCCTGCGTGTTGGCAATGGAGGATCCCCCCATCGCGAGATCCCGGGCTCCCACCGGAATCAGCAATTCCGGTGCCGCGGATGTTCCAATCCTTCTATTCTGCGCTTGAGCTGTGTCGAGGAGCAACGACAGCGCCACGCAGAACAGTACTATTCCATATATCACTCGATTCTTCATTGTATAATCTCCTTGAGAATGATGAACCATTGATGAGGTCTGCATGGCGTCAGAATATATCAGGTACTTCCTGTTCTTGAATAATTCCGAGTTTGACAACCTTTGTGTCCACGGAACCATCGGACAGCGTCAGCTCGACATACGCCACATAAAGGCCGCTGGCGACCGGGAAGTGATTCTCGTTGTTCAAATCCCAACGCAGGAACTGTGAATCGTCGCTTTTGTCGAGTGTCCTCACCAGTTGTCCGGCAAGATTGAAGATCCGTATCTTGACCGTTGGCGGAAGATTCGAAAACGTCACGAACCGTACGAATCGGTTTATCTCCGCAGGATTGAAGGCATAGTATGGGTTCGGGAAGACGCCCACGCGTTTTATGCTCGCCTTCTCAAGATCCATGGACCTCGACGGTGCGGGGGGAGTGAAGGTAAAGATGTCCGCCGTCGTGTTGGCAAAGTTCGGTGTGATCTTGAATACCTGCCCTAACTGTGGATTAAACGGCATACTTCCACGCTGGAGAGGCCACAGAGCGTAGAGCGCATCAAACTCCTCAGCATTCTGGAAGATGCGACGGGTTGTGTAGTATGTATCCGGCGTCTCGCTGTAGGTGCTGTTTAGAATAAAGAGATATTCACGATCACCATTGGTGGCGGTAGGCTGCCATAATCCATTAGCGGCTGTGCTGCCGAATTGTTCGACATAAGCCACATTGAGTTGGCGGGCCGGGTTCGACGTGACATCCCAGACGGTGAAATGTTGAGGATTGTAGTCCTGGTACAAATAACTTCCCGCCGGATCACCTCTCAAGTAGCGATACGCGCGTTGACCATCAGCTGCAGGCTGGAAGCGGATTTCCACGGTCACATATTTGTCGGGAGTAATATTGCTTCCGAAGAAATCGGCACCAAGACCGAGGCCTCCAAAGAAGTGTGACAAGCCAGCGTTCACTCCCGTGAACCACCGGTCAGCAGACGGTGAGAAGGAATATTTATTGACTGCAACCGGCGGACCAACCACCTTCACCAACATCCCGTCAACCACCGTGTGCTCTCCATCATCAAGCTGGTGTGATTGGTTGGCAAGAACGACCTTGTTTTTCGTGGAATTGGTCAATGTCCATACGAACGATGCCGCATCATCAGGATCCGTTGCAAAGGTCACACGGTAGGTATCGCCGGTCAACAAAGCCGGATTGACAACAATGGGAACCACGAATCCATCGCTACCACCGACATGAGTGACCTTCACAGTATCCAGAGCTTTGCTATTCAAGGTAAGCCCGAACGGTTTCTTCGGCCGGACCGTCAGGACGATCGGCGACGATTCAAGGGCTGCCACAAACCCCGGCTCGGTTGCGCGCGAGTACGCGGTCACCGCCAGGTAATATTCCTGGCCGTTATACACCTTGTTAATGTCACGGACATAGTCTTTATCAAACACAAAGACCCGAGAAATGCCGGAATTTGTGCCGAACTGGATCGGCGTGGCAAGAATTTGTCCCGCAATGGGATCAAACGCTTCGTCCAAAATGACGCCGGCGGAATTGATCACGTCATAGGTCGCAAGGCGTTTCCCCTCGGTGACACTGGATCCGGCGGTCGGAAGTTGATATACATTGTAGCCTTCGAATTCATAGCTACCGGGTTGGGAGACACGCGTTTCCGTATCGGTCACACGAGCGGTGTTGCTTCCCCATTCAATAACAACCTTTCCATCCATCTCGGCTGCGACCGGAAGGGGGGCTGCCGGAGCCTGAGAAACCTGGAAAATCAAATCGTACGTCGTTTGTACCGCCCGGTCGTTGGCTTTCAGAACTGCGATGCTGGAGAGGCGATCGCCCCCCAGGCCTGCGACCACCCCAACTACAACTTCCTGTGTATCGCCAGGTGCCAGCCGAAACGGACCGGTGTTCAACACAATACGCCGGTCACCGGGACTGAACGCCGGCGGGCCTCCATCCAGGAATCCAGTTCCTGTAACGGGGTCACCCGACAAGGGGAAGAAAGTCTCCTCCATTCCGGTAGGATGGGGAAATTTTCGCTTGGGCGATGTGGAAGGATCTGGTACATATCCCTGGAACATTCTAAACCATTGGAGAGCGCCTTCATACGTGAAGGGGGGATCCTGAATGCTGCCGCCGCCGACGAAGAAAGCGAAGGAAGTCATGGGGAGGTTCTTGAATCCGGGCTTCTTCTTCATGTCAAACACTGCTGTATCGGTCGGAGACCCGGGAACCGCCGGACCGGCAAGGAAGTCGTACCCCACGGCGGGAGGAGCCAGACCAAACTTCACGTACTCAGCGTCCGTAGCGTTGCCGTTGTAGGTGTACGCCAAACTCAGGAGAGAGTCACAGCCATCGAGATCGTCTCCCGCGTCTCCAAGATCCGGATCCGACCATACGGAGACGTACATGCTATCGAGGTAAAGATAACCTTTAGCTCCCGATTGATCGTTCACCACGGCCCCGCCCTTGTTGATCAGCTTCAGCTTCTTGAAAAACAGGTTTCCCAGAGCATCGCTCCGTTTGTATCCCCAGAGCGTCATTTGCCCTTCGATGCCCATCGGCTCCGAACCCTGAAACCCGAGCATGTTTCCCCTGTTGAGGTCGTTGAAGACCGACCAGATCACTTGATTCGCAGGAGAACCGGGATCGCTTCCGGCGAGTCCCGGCTCGTCGTAGTTTCCTCCAATCAATGAATCGACCGTAAACGTGCTGCTGAAGGGCGGCGGTTTCTGGTACCCGGCAGTCCCGTTCCGCTCGATGTACGGAGCGCCCAGATCGACCGGCCACTCGTCCCAGTCTTTCTCATACTGGTTGGTCACTGCCGCGATATCCGCGTCTGTGACAGCCGAGACGATGATGAGGTTGTTTTCCGCAGCATCACGCCGCAATTCGTCCATTGCCATCTCGATATAATCACGGCGAATTCTATAGATGCGGGCCCTGGCATCGCTCGAAGCAACGGCAACCGCATTGGCCCCGGTCCCGATGATCCAACCGCTCTGATTGCCGACATTATAGGTGTTGCCTCCCACGCGAATGAGCTGCACGGGCGCGGATTGCGTGTATCCGGCATCGAGGTACGCTTTGCCTCCCCAGACCATGCCATCCGCATAAATAGGATGGGACGTTCCACGGGGAAAATCGCTGCCGTTATAGGCGGCGTTCGGCGGATTGTGTCCCTGTCCGTCAGCCCGCTGCCACGTTGTGAAATTGTTGATATTGAGGATCGCTGCACTCTTTGTCTGACCGGTCTTGTTCAACGACTGACCGGTATTCTTCTTCTCTCCTTCCGGCTTTTCCGCGGCAAGCAGCGGAAACGCCAGGAGGCTCACGAGCAGGCCAATCCCCACGAAAGTTCTCATGATCATGTTCATTGTTTGCAACTCCTTACGTTGTTGAGCTGATGATAGACTCATCGAAGCGGTCCCCCGTCGAACGGGAGATGTCCGCCGGTTTTCACATTTCAACTCTCACCCCGACTCGAATCTGTCGCGGAGTCCCATACATATTTCCTGCAGGACCCCTCCCCGTGCGGTCGTAGGACCATTGGTTATCAAGGTTGATCGCCTTGTAGAACTCGGCGAAATTCTCAATAGCCTTGTACGAATCGGCGAGCGGGCTCGTTAAGAAACCGTCGTCGTCGGGCGTGCCGGTTGTCGGATAGACATACAACACCTGCTTGGTGTCCAGCACATTGAGGATGTTGACATACAGTTCGGCCGTCACATCACCGATCCAGAACGTCTTGCCGACGTTCAGGTCAATATTAAAGACCCAGGGTGTTGAGGAAGCATTGATTGGCTCCTCCGGGCGGCTGAAGCGTGGATCGGCTAACGGATATGTACCGAGCTCCCATACCGGTGCCTGGCCAAGAGATGTTGGGACGGGCACCTTGGTGTAGCCGTGTCCGCTGTTAAAGCTCAACAACGTGTTCAGACCGAGGCCTGAAAGGATCGGGCCGCCATCATCACGTCCGAAGCGATAGTCCAGGGTCACAATGCCGCGATGGGTCTGATTGAAATCGAGAGGATTGATAAAACTCGACGGGATACCAATATTCGATTCCAAAGCTCCCTGTCCGGAGCGGGAATTGGAACCGGTACCGCGGGCATCCGACATTGTATAAGTAACTTTGCCGGCTAGGCGGTTGGTCCGTCGCACGTCAAGTGTCAGCTCCAGTCCTTTCACGGTTCCAAAGTCCTCGTTAAGATAGGCATAGAACAGTGGAACGCCGTTCGCATCGAGGTAGCTTCTCAGGGACAGTTGATCCTTGAGGTCCTTGTAAAAACCGGTCACGGTGAACGCAAAATTATCCGTGAGTTGCTGGCGGAAGCCCATTTCATACTGGGTGGTCCGTTCGGGTTTCATCATGGACCCAATGGGGGTGAGGTAGGCATTGCCACGCGAAATCGGGCTCACAGTGCGGCTGACGACGGTATTACCGACATAGAGTTGGTTGAGTGATGCGAGTTGTGCGTATTTCCCGTACATGGCATAAAAGACCGTTTTGTCGGTCACGGGGAACGAGAAGCTAATCCGCGGCAGAACGAGGCTAAACGCGTCGGCTGTGGCAAGCTTGCTCTGATCGATCACATCGAGGTCCTCGTTGAAGACTTCCGAGAACTTCGCCGGATCCGGGAACACTTTCGCCTTTGTATCGTAATACTCGAAACGTGCGCCGACGTTTAAAACCAGATCGCGGAATTCAAATTTGTTTTGAGCATAGATTGAAGCGAATAAAGGCTTCTGCGGGCCATCCAGACCGTCATCCACTTCATTTCCGAAGATGTCATACCCATAATAGTTGATGTTGCCGGCCGACGTCTTGGAAAGCTCGATGGAGAGTTTTTGAAGGTCATCAAAGCTTCGCGGAGTGGTACTGTAGATTCCGTACATGTACTCCATGGCTCTCTGGATACTGCCGATGTTATAGGATCGGAGCACCCATGAATCCGCTCTGCCGCCGATTTTCAGTTCATACGTCGACGAAAGCTGGGACGTGAGGTCAAGATTAAAGCCCCAGGCTGCCTGCGAATTCCTGTTATAGCCATTGACCGGCGCATTGGGATCGTTAAAATTAAAGCCGAAGATGGTACTCCAGGTGAACGGTCCGTTGTACCGCCGCTGGAAGCCCGGATATCCGAGCTGCTCGCTGACAAGGCTGTCCGAGTACCAATTCCAGTTGTCGAAGAAGGACGGGACATACGGAACGCCGCCCACGGTGATGGCTGCGGGGGCCGGGCCGCTCACATCTTCCATATCCGGATCGAATGATCGCGATCGGACATCCTGGTATGATACACCAACCTCGTAGTATGTGGTGGGGTTCAGGACGTGTGTCAGCTTCAGTTCTGCGAAACCGGAATTGATATTCTGTTGCTGATTCCGAAGTCTGAACGTGTTCGCGAGGGCACCGGGCCAATTTCTACCCGTTGGGAGTCGCCGTGCGCTGTAGCTTCCCGCGAAGCGGAACTTGAACGGTTGCATATCGTAGGTAATCGTTCCCTGGAACCCGTTCGTTTCATCCCAGTTATTCGGGATAAAATTTTCCTCAAACGCCACGGGACCTGGAAGCAGCATTTGCGCTTCTAATGATTTCGTATCGTCATACCGTGCATCGTTCACATCAACCCGAAGACTGTCGAAACTGAAGGGAACGACCCGTCGCTGGTCACGGTCCCTGAGGTAATTGTGTTGGCCCGCGATGAAGAACTTCAGATCATTGGTGAAGAGAGGGCCGCTCAGGGTCACAACGCCATTCCGAAAGCCGAAGCCGGTGGTTCCAAGGAACGTGCTGCCCGGTTTGGCAAAATCATCGGTTTGGTAACTGACGGCCGCATGATAATTAGGCGTTCCGCTGCGGAGCGAGGTCCGTACGATGGCGGAGTTACTGCCCCCAAATTCCGCCGTATATCCTCCTGCCTGGAGTTGGACCTCCTCGATCGCTTCCTGAATGACTCCGATCGTTTGGGCGTTCGTCACTGGGTTCGTCGTGTTTGCTCCCTCAAGGAAGTAAGCCACTTCCCCGCTGCGACCGCCGCGCACGTAGAGATTGCCGTTCTGAAGAACCACCCCGGCATTCAGGGCAAGGATATTTTGCAGCCCGCGAAACGGGAGGCCTTTGATATCCTCCTGCGTCGTCATACGGATGGTGTTGGTCGTATTTCTTTGCACGAGGGGTCGGTCTGCAATGACGACGACTTCCCCAACCTGAATGGAAACGCTGGTAAGTTCCACATCCTGCGTCGTCGTCAGATTTGCGTTGACACGAACGTTGGAAATGGTGTACGGGGCATATCCGATGTACGAAACCTTAATGGAAAAAGCACCGGGAGGAACGTTGAGAATGATATATTCTCCGTTAAGGTCCGTTGATGCGCCCAAGTTGGTTTCTTCAATAATAACGTTGGCGCCGATCAACGGCTCACCCGTTGCCTTCTCAGTCACAACGCCGCGGAGCTTGCCCGATTGTGCAAACAACAGGGCGGGCACGAGCAGCGTGAGGAGAGCGAAGAAGAGTTTACGAGACATACTGGTACTCCTTCTTGCGATGAAAGAATCAGTGAGTTGGATGGGGGATGAAACGAGTTGCCGAGGGTACAGAATACTCCCTCAAGGCGGGAAAAGAAAAGAAGCAAACCCGTATCAACATTGCGGTTGCCCCTCCGATCGTCCGGACTGGGGCGGAAACCACCTCCTCCCGATAGTTCTGACAGCAATAATGAAAACGGCTCCCTCATGCCTCGATGGGCCGACCGCGTTGGACACGTGATTTGTCCAAAAGCCGGTCATCCTCCGAGGGCAGGAAGATTATTGGCAAAACGAAGACGGCAACTATTGTACCAGTATCAAGAATGATAATCGGGAGGGGTGAGGAGCGATGCTGCGAAATTTCTTTGGTGGCGTGGGTGAGTGGGAAACGGACACGAGCGCGAGCTTCTTAACTCTGACAACTCTCGCAGTTGTGACAAAATGATTCTCCATTGCAATAACTGGGAAAGTGGGAATGAGAACCTTTCCCGGATCAGGGAATCCGACGGTCTGCTTCCATGGAGTTGCAGGACGCGCCGATGAAGATAAAAGATGGAGAACGTCTCCAGAAATAAAAAAGGCCG
Source organism: Ignavibacteria bacterium UBA6688 (assembly GCA_002454845.1). Lineage (GTDB taxonomy): Bacteria > Bacteroidota > Ignavibacteria > UBA10030 > UBA10030 > UBA6688. The sequence goes on along the minus strand of DKJQ01000197.1, from coordinate 5,790 downwards.
CACGTGATCAGCGTGCGGCCTTCCATTCAAACGAGTTGCCAACTCACGGTTGCCTGCCCTCAGCCAGGGTCAGGGTGACCCCCCAACCGAATTGGTCAAACGGCGGGTCGTCATTCCAATCATTGAAGGAATGAGAACCGTCGGATTCATAGTAGAGTGTATAACTTCCCGCCGGAAGTGTAATTGTTCCATCGAATGACCGGTTCTTCCGGGCTCCGCCGGCATGGTCCGTGGTCCGGTAGGTCATTTCCCAAACGACTTTGCGCGTCGAAGCGTCTTCAATCCATGCGTAATCGTGCATGCTTCCGTCGCTCCCTTCGCCCAACGCGTACACGTGCACATCGGATTTCTTCCCGAGCGTGAAGGATTGACGCCGACGCTCATCGTCACGGATGCCGGTCAGGCTTGCCAGGAGCGAGGGATCGTTCTTTTCCTCATAGGCCGCAACATCGCTTGCCTTAAAGGAGTCCCCCGTTGCCGCAAGAGTGATTCCCCACCGCTCCTGATCATAGGGAGGGGAGGAATTCCAATCGCGGTAAGAATGTGAACCATCTGTCACGTAGTACACCATGTAACTCCCCTTTTCGAGCCGGAGGGTTTTCTCGATCATCCTGTTCTTCTCGGCTCCTCCTCCATGCTCGGTATCATCGTATTCCATGACCCACACCTTCTTGCGGGTGTTCAGATCGACAATCCAGCCGTAGTCATGCATTCTTCCGCTGCTGCCTTCACCGAACGCAACGATGCGGACCTCCATCGGTTTGTTCAGGGTAAATCCCTTTGAGGCGTATTCGTCGTCGCGCATTTTTGTCAGGTTGACGATCACATTTTTCTCTTCAACCCCCTTGTACTCAAACAAGGCAACGGACTCCTTCATCGAGGGGTCTTCCGGTGCAAGGGTGATTCCCCAGAAGGGAGGATCGTAGGGGGGAGGAGCATTCCAATCGCGGAATGAATGGGAACCGTCGGTGGCGTAGAAGACGGCATAGCTTCCTGCAGGAAGGGAAAGAGTTTCCTTAACCATCCGGTTCTTCCGATCGCCGCCGGCATGGTCGGAATTGCGATAGCTCATTTTCCACACCTTCTCCCCGGTCTTGACGTTGACAATCCAACCGTGATCGTAGTTGCCGTCATCCCGGGCTTCCCCCAGGGCATACAGAGAAAGGGTCGTCGGTTTTTGCAGCGTGAATCCCTGCTGAACGTAGTCATCATCCCAAAGTCCGGTCAGGGAGATCAACGCCTCTTTGCGCAATTGCTCGAGGTTCTCATCGACCCCCTTGCTGCCGAGGTTCCTCCCGCTCCCGCGAATGGTGATGTGAAGATCCCTATACAATCGCCGGTCGCCATTCCGGTCGAAGATCTTGTCTGCCAGGAATCCGAAGAAGTCCCCCACTCCGTCGAAGTCACCGGAGTAATATGATGGAAACGCCGAATAGTACACTTCGTACGTTCCCTTGGGCAGGGAAACCATGTCGGCAAGCTCGACAAGACCGTCGCTCCATCGACTCCGCTTTGCATCGCGCGATTTCCATGCCACCGTACGGGTGCGCGCGTTGAGGATCCACGCGGAGGTGTAGACATCATCCCGGTGGTTTCCCGCAAGCAGTCCTTTGATGGAAACATCCTGATCGGCATCGAGGACAAACCCGTCTACCTTCACATCCTGCGGGTAGAGGTTCTTCACTTCGGCAAGGATGTCCCCTTGCGCGAGGATCGAAGACGAAACTGAGAGGAGAAGAACACAGCAAAACAGGATACGAAGTTTCATGGGGTGTATCCTCCATTGGTGTTGAGGGTATGCAAAGGAGATCAAGGACTGTTCCTACTACGGGAGGAAGGCGGTTTTGTTGCCTTTTTGACAAAACACAGCCTTATCACATTCCCACAACAAAATGCGTGTAATTCGACGTATCGAGATGAACCGACCGTCCGGAATCGCGCAGTTAGAACGTCACAGAGACGCCGATCTGCACCGAAAGAAGATCTGTCTGGGAGCGTTTGACATCATAGACAACCCGGCCATTTTCGCGGCGGATCGAACCCTCTTTCAGGTATTCAGCTTCACCTCCTGAAAGGTATCGCACGCGCAGGTCGATTATCGCGGCACTCAAAGGATTCTCCTCATCATCATCATCCTGATCTTTTTGCCACACCCGAATCAGGACTCCGCCGCCACCGCCGAGACTGAAAGCAATGTCGTCAAGGTTTGTGGAGCTTGCGATTTCTTCCCCCTCACCCCCGAGGTTTTTGATAGAAGTGCTGGTGAAAAGGTAATGGAACCCTGCTGCTCCTTCGAGATACGGTCTGATAGAACCAGTGTTGGGTTGAAGCCGGAGAAGAAGATGGCCGAGAGCAAAATTATTGGAGCTCTCCACATCGACGGTGACATCGGGAATGGTGGTGCTGAACGGCTCGCGGCGTCGGTCGGTTCCGTAGTTCATGAACCCGAACTCCAGGCCGACCATGAACGGAACCTCCCGGGGTGCGTACCCGATGTTCGCCGTCAGACCGATACCGGCGTTCTCGACGTTGTCCTTAAAGGGGCCTTGCGGGAGCCCGACAAAAAAATTTGCCGAACCCATAAACTCCTGCCCTGGAAGGGAAGAGAGGGGTACAGCAGACATCAGAAAGAAGAACAGAAAACTGAAACGTTTCATCGGAGACTCCTGGTGTAATTTCAAAAGAAATAGATTCTTGCTGTGGAACGCAGGGGCTATACGGCTTAACTTGAGGAGAAGTTACAGAAAACACCATGGAAGAGAGAGTCACCGTGAAGTCAACTGCGGCTGGAGGCAATTCACATTCTCCAAGAATTGAAAAGTTCTTTGCTTCCAATCTGTGTTTTCTGTATACGGGTGTGCACTATGGAGATCGATCAACTTTAGAAGTTCTATCCTCCGTGAACTCTGCGTCTCTGCGGTTAAATTTCTCAATTCAAGCTTCCAGCAGGATGCGGAAAAGAGAATAATTATCCACCAAGTTCACTAAGAGCCGGAGGCCTATAACTGAAGATCGCGCAAGCGATCTACTACTTGGATCTACGCGAATTCAGCGTTGGCCTGTTTCCAAGCAGTAGCCTGCTACGCAGGCTTCATCAGTACGCCTCCGGCGGATGCGTTAGCATCCTACTCATTGGGCCTGTGCCGCTTCAAGAAGCAAAGAAAGCCATGCACATATCCAAATTGTGGCACGCTACGCGTGCCTCTTCAACAGGCCTCCGGCTGTGCACTTCGTGGATAAAAAAACAGGGTTTTTCAGCAACCTGCTAGAAAAGAGACTCGTACTGCATCTTCCAATCGAACGAGTACCCGAGCGTAATGCCAACAACAACGGCTGTCGCAACAGGAGGAGGTGTTCCCGGTTTGGGGCTTTGTTGTCCCTGAAAGAGAAAAACAGAGAGGGAGGGGGCAAGGGTCAGCCTGCCGATCGGGATGCCGAGGTCGCTTCGCCATCGGACGAGCAGGCGTCGTGTATCGCCGGTGGAGTTCTTTTGCTTGATATAGTACGTTCCGTCCAGTTCGCTCCGGAACAGAGCCCCTCCAATCGGGGCGGCGAACGAAGTCTGGACATTAATGCCGTTCTCATCCCGACGTGGTTTCGACGACCGGTCGAACGTCTGGGTAAGGCTGATGCGGGAGCGGCTGAAACCTGCGAACTCGGAGAGCCCGACACCGAGGCCGATGGTGATGTCCTGCTGCCGGGGGTTTTTGATCGTAAGGGTTTGCCCGGACACAACCTGCTTGCTCTCGGTCGGTGTCATTTCCGTATCGTAGCGAACGCTTGCAGACGGGTAGAGGGAAAGCGAGCCGGTGGCCTTCGACGAGCGGAAGTTCGCGATCGTCTCAAAGAAGAGGTCGTCTGAAACTTCCTGCAATGGCTGACCTGAAATATGCGACCGGCCGAAGAGCGCATAGACCCTGTTGTCCCACGTCAACAGTTTCGATTCCTGTTTGAGCCGGAGGTCCGCTTCGTACGTAATGCGTTCGAAATCAACTCCACGGAGCTCCGTCAGGCTGACGTTCCCGTAGCTTGCATTCGCCCGGTATTGGCCGGCAGAGTAATTCAATTGCAGGCGCGAGAGGGTGAATCGCCAAAGCGTCCGATCGAGATAAGAACTGTCGATCACGGCAACGTGGTCGGTTACCTGCACGTGGGCCAGATCGTGCGATTGTTTCAGATGGCGGATCATGAGATCCCGCACGATCACAGGATTTCCGTGCTCTGAGGCCTCCCGGCGCGGCTTCCCGGCGCTGAACCGGGATGCCTGGCCCCGGCCTTCGCGGAAGGGGGTGAATCCATCCCCTCCGCCTGCGAGAAAATTTGTCGTCACAACGTGATACAGTTCCGGAGGGGTCCGTTGCAGAAGGGGGGCGTTGTGGACGTACCACTCTTCATTTCCCTGGCCGGTGACCTGGAGGTTGAGCAGGTAGTTGTCTCTCCCTGCCCGTTTGTTGGCCCCGCTGGCCCGTTGCAGAGCCGCCAACTGCTGCCCGGTAAGCTGCATGGTGACGAGTTCGTTGTCGGTCCAGAGTATTTGTTCGAGGACCCGGACGGTAATCTTCCGGTACCGCGGATCCGGCTCGTACAGGGGAAAATCAACCCCCGGAAAACGGAAATAGGTGTTGTTCAACAGCGCGATTTCCGTACCGGTCTGTTGGAGAAGAATGTGAAGGGCAAGCCGGATAAGGTCCTGTTCGGTGAACGAACTGTCCACAAGCAGCAGGGGCTCGTCCGGGTCGATACCGTAGGTCTCCATGCTGTAGTCGTAGTACTGTTGCTCGGCACCGACGGCGAGCCGGGTGGCAAAACCGACATCCCCGGCGATGGTCGAGTTTATCGAAAGATATTCCCGCAACGAAGAGGAGGTCGTTCGCCGCTGATGATTGAATATGAGATCCACGCGGGTCACCGCGGAGCCGTACCGGACGGGGCTAACGATCAAAGAGGGGGGCGTCGTCCCCGGGCCCTCTTTGCGGATCGACGGTCCCGTGGTAATGCTTTCTGCCCGGGCGATGATGACGTCGAATCCGGTTGTCGCGATGGCGAGCTTGTAGCAATCGTCCATCGTTAAATGTGTTAAGGCGACAATAATATCCGCCTGGGCCCTGAGTTGGGGGAGATAAGCGAGGGCTGTTGTGAGGGGATTGGCGATGCTGAGTCCCTCAAAATGCTGCCGCAGAATCGATTGTTCGATTTGAGGGTCGGTCAGGCCTATGATGGCGACCCGCACCCCGTCGGCTTTCTTCTCTATAATATACGGGAGGAAAACCGGATCCTTCTTCCCCTTGAAGTTCAGATTGGCGGCCAGGACGTTCAGTCCGGTGGAGGGATTATTATACGCCATGAGCGGCTCCTTGCCATAGTCAAACTCATGGTTTCCGACCGCTATGCCATCATATCCGAGCTCATGCATGGCGGAGATCATGGCAGCTCCTTGATCGCCGCGGAGAAGGTAGTAGTACCCCAGCGAGTTCCCGGCATCCAGAAGCAGCAGATGATCGGTCCCAACTTCCCGTCGAACCTGTTCGACGACCGTTTTCCTCCGTACGATTCCCCCTGCGAGGTCGTTGCCAACCGGGGTGACGTCAAAATACCCGTACGTATTTCCGGTCAGGAGCAGGGTGAATTTCGTCGTCGGCTCCTGACTTGCGCAGAGTGCGGGAGTCGACAGCCAGACGAAAACAAGGAAGGCAGAATATCGCATAGCAGCCGAGCGGAATAAATCCAAAATCCCCGTGGGTATCGTTTTTTGCGGCTGTAATTACGGAATTTTTTTAGTGAGATGCATAT
>DKJQ01000269.1 GCA_002454845.1 Ignavibacteria bacterium UBA6688 | reverse complement strand
TGTGCTGATTTGCAGGGATTAACAACCCTGGTCAATCTGAATGTATTTGATTTTTATCCAAAATATCATCTTTCCCTGAAAAATGTGACTTCATAAAACAACCAGGCAGCCTCAACACATCGGGTAATCTCGGAAGTGTCGAGAAGCTGCCTGGGAACAATCGCGCTTCATTGAACATCCAAAGACTCGAAGATCAGTCTATTTCGATTTCATGAATTCCAGCCGCTGCGTCCGAGATTCAAGCTCCTCTGCTGACCCCTTGAAGGACGCCCTATGCTCCTTCCCGTTCACTGTTTCTTCCCTCCTGAGATACTTCATCCGGAAGGTCGCGTTCTTCTTTGCAGCGGCATCAGAAAGGTCGGGATTCTTCTGATTCGGTTTCCTGGGAATCCCTGCCACTCCCTCCTTCGAGGTGCCCAAGTACTACAACCCGACCGCGCTTGAGTTCGAAAACGCGATGAGAGTAAGGACCAGTATCGCCAGACCCAGCAAACATCCTGAGAACCACATTCGTCGTTCATTCATGGACAGCCCCATTCCTTCGTGATCAGCCAAGACATTGAATACTTCAACAGTTTAACGCCCAGCAAGCTGTGTGCCACTTTCTGCCGGGCACTTCGCGGGAGAGTGTTGAAAATGTCAACAACGAATTTCCGCCGTTAGGGCCGGCATTGTTCATTCGATCGGCTAGGAATGGGCTTCCGCCGGCTCCTGGTGCTGCACTTCCCTCGTGCCGATCAGGGACTTGCCGAATGTCTTGACGGTAAAGACAGGAACGCGTGCAAACCTCACGACCTTCTCCGTGACGCTCCCAAGGAGGAGGTGCTCGATACCCGAGAGCCCGTGCGTGGCAATCACAATGAGGTCCGAGCCATGGCTCTCGGCGAACCTGACGATATCCCTCGATGCGCGCCCTTCACGAATGTGGATCTCGGCCGCCACGTCCGGGCCGCCCGATGCCTTCAACATCCTCTCGATTTCTTTTGCAGAGGTGATCTCAATCTCCGGCATGAATTCAAAAATTGAGCTGCGGCCCGTGGCATACATGGCGGGATGCAACTGTTCCTCGACAATGTGCAGGAGTTGAAGCTCGGCCCCGTAAAGGGTCGCGAGTTCTTTTGCACACTGCACTGCTTGCTCTGAGTTTTTCGAAAAATCGACCGGTACGAGGATCTTACGGAATGCGGAGGCCCGATGCGGCTCTCTGGTCTCCTTGATGGTAAAAACCGGACACGGGGCAAACCGTACAACTTCCTCCGCAACGCTGCCCAAGAGAAGGTGGCCGATCCCTCTCCGGCCATGGGTTCCCATCACGATCAGATCGATCTCATACTCGACAGCGTAGTCGATGATGACCGGCCCGGTTGAGATATCCCGGATCACCTTCTGCGTGATGGGGAGCGATTGTGCCTGCTCCTGTTCCAAAACCTGGAGCATGGGCGCCGTGAGAATGGTCGCGCCCGGCTTGACCTCGGGAGCGATCGAGGCAGTGGTGAGCAGGTTTGTATGATCTTCATAGGGCACGTAGGCATGGAGGACATGGAGTTCTGCACCATGCCGTTTTGCTAATTGGACTGCGTGGGCAAACGCCTGGTTTGCGCAGCGGGAAAAATCCGTGGGAAAAAGAATTCTCCGTATCGTGATCATGGCTACTCCTCCTTTCCTTACCGAGCAGTTCTCCAACGTCTCACGACGTTGACAAACTGAAGCGAACCGGAATAGAGACCCGGACCTTGACTGCCTTGCCCCGTTGTTTGCCCGGATGGAATTTCGATTCCATAACTGCCTTCACGGCGGCTTCGTCGCATCCGCCACCGATCCCCTTCTGCACCTCCGCCTTTACCACGTGCCCCACTTCGTTGACAAATGCCAGGACAAACACTCGCCCCTGAATCCCGGCCCGGACAGCCATTTCCGGGTACACAACCCGTTTCTGCAATCCCGCGATACCTCCAACGAGTTCCGGGAGATCTTCCACCGCGATGAAATAATCCTCGTCGCTACCGGTCTCCTGGCTCGCCGGCGGGGGAGGAGCCACGTCTGCCCGGATATCGATCTCGGAACTCGCGATCGACACATCCTCCAATGCCTCATCCGAGGGTGCTTCAATCGGTATTAAAGGCTTGGGGGGAGGCGGGGGACGGTTCTCCTGTTTCGTCCGATCAATCTCTTCAAACTTCACCATTTCCTGAGTGTGTACAATAATTTTCTTTCCACCCATGTCCGATGGAAACAATTTGAATGTCAAAATGACAAGGACGAGGGCAAAGCCAAGTGAGACCTCAAACACAACCGCCGCGGAAAAACCAAGACGGTTCGTTTCGTTTTGCTCGACCTTGGGGGCTATCCCTTCGGCGCGCCTCATCCTGTTGAGAAACCCCTCTCGAATTCTCTCCAGTATCATTGTCGTTCCAGCTCCTTCCTGTTGCTCAAGCGCCTGTTTTGGTTTCCTTCAGGCTACGAACTCACGAGAATATCTTCTTATCAGCATGATGCGCAAACAGCGTGCCTGACCAGAACGGGTAAAATCACTGGAATTGCTTGCTTTTTAACGGGATAATGGTCTAAAAAGTGGGAATCAAAGGAGGCACTTCTCATGAGTGGGAATTACGGGGCAACGGGGAGGAAGCACATTGGAGTCTACAGCGGTCGCTGTTTTCTTCGTGTGTTTGCTTCATCAATGGCTTCCATGATGAGTGGAAGATGGTTATCCAAGGCGACCATCAACTCCTCTTCCAAAATGGCAGAGGTGGCGGGAATCTCCTTTGACTGACCGCAAATCTCCAGGTGGAGGGCTGCGAGGTAGTCCTCTGGGATCCCGGTCGTGACGCTTTTCACCGCTTTCATGATCCCGGGCATGTACTGGTTCAAGGGGCATTCATCCGATTTCCCCATGCCACAGATGCCGATGCCGGTCCGTTCAATACACCGGACACAAACCCTGGTCCGTATCACTTCCTCGAATGCATCCATGACGTACATACCCGCCTCCTTTGTGACTCTTGATGAATAAGGCCTACTAGGAACCTTCGTGACCCATCTTATCCGCAACGATGTTCAGTTCCTCGACTGAGAGAAGCCTCTTTGCAAGAGGAAACAGCAACTCGTTTTCCCTGGCAATATGGCTGCGCATGATGGTCACGATATGCAAGGAGATCTGGACGATCTCGTGGATGGAGGACCCTCTCATGCGCCCCCGCTCGATTTCCTGGACGATCTCGAGAAACTGTGAAAACGCGCCCCGCAATTCATGGTGGTCGTTGCGCATGGAATCAGGCAAATCCGAGCCGTGCCGCTCAATCGCCGGGAACAAATACCGCTCCTCGATAACAATGTGTTCGCGAACATCATTATTCATCCATCGCACCGCCTCGATGATTTCTTCAATTGCTTCGGCGGAAAACCCATTGGCCTGAATCGACTCTGCAGCCTGTTCCAACCTCGCAAGATGTCCCAACCCGTCTTGATGCTCCTGGAGAAGGATCTTCAGAGGGTCCTTGGATAACTTCATATCCATTCCTTGATGAAAGACCGAACGCATCGTCCCTACCTCGTAATCTGTTCCCTATCACAAGGATTATGCCATACACTCTCGCGCCGATCTTGAGCAGGAAAAGAGGGGGTTGAAGGGAAAAACGGAGGTTCCTCGAAAGGGGGCGAAGATCGACTGCGGGGCTTTCTCAATCATGACTTAGGGGGAACGAGAATTGTCTCGAAATTGAGAAGAAAAAGAAGACCGCCGTTCGCATGAATGGAAAAACAAAAAGGGGGCTTGGAACGCCCCCTTTCTTCATTTATCGGGATCCTCCTGTCACTCGTTAGTAGGTCTTCGTGTCCCCCTGCCGCTCCTCAGCTGCTTTCTTCCAGCGTGGAACGACGGTCTGAAGAAACTCCTCCTTCTGCCCGACGAGCTTCTTCATATCCAAACCAATATACGCCTGGGCTTTCGATTTTGTGGTGATATCGGGCATGGGGATCGGTTCGATGATACCTCTCCGTGCCAGAACGCGTGCAAGCTGAAGCCTTGCTTGCTCCGCTTTCTGAATGGAGGAGCCAAGAACACGCGCGGCCTCCACAGGTGAATGAAACCCCAACCCATTGGATGCGGCCACCCAATCCCACCGCCATTGAGCATGGCGAATGAGTTGGAGAGCCGGTTTCATTTCCTGCCCCGTCGCTCCTTTGTCCCATGCCGTCTTGGCTTCGATGTGTGCACGCACGATGGCATCTTCGGCCCGCATCCGCAACTCGAGGATCTTGCCTTGCCGGTCGTTGACGCTCCTGGTCAGGGTGGCCTCGCTTTCGCGATGGCAGACCTGGCACGACCCGGCAATATCGTTCAGCGGGCTTTGGATCTTATGATTGGTAAACTTGACGCCCCCCTCGTTTCGGTACGGCATGTGGCAATCGGCACACGAAACCCCACGTTCCGCATGGATACCGGTTTTGAAGAGCTCATAATCAGGGTGTTGGGCCTTCAACATGGGAGCTTTGCTGATGGCATGAACCCAGTCGACGTGCTGCACATCGTCAAAATAGACCTCCATACTGTCCGCGCTAAATCCGTTATCCCATGGAAACGTGAGGTACTTCTCCTCCTTGCCTTTGAAATAGTATTCCACGTGACACTGGGCGCAGACATAGGAGCGCATCTCCTGAAGCGAAGCTTTTCTGATATCGACCCCCTGCCGCTGCATGGCCTCGACGAGCGCGGGGCGCGTGACGCGGAGGTTCATCGTCTGGGGATCGTGGCAATCCTGACAACCGATGTTGTTCACAACCTGGGAGCCGAGGCTATCCCAACTCCCCTTATAGAATTCAGCCGGTCCCATCTCCGCCATCAGGCGGGGGACGTCGGTGCTTTTGCATGTCCAGCACGTCGCGGGTTGTGCAACTCCGGTTCGAAGCGTTGTGCGGATATCCTCGATTGCGTAGTAATGCCCGCGCGCCTGCGCATACTCGCGTGAGAATGCGTACCCGGCCCACAAGATCACGAGGTTGGGATCTTCGTCGAGATAATCGCGCCAAGAGCTTCCGGCGTATGTACTCCGGAACGAAGTATCGAGCGTGCTGCGATACGATTCGAACTCCCGCGGAAAGTTTTCCCCCCACACTTCGTTCCGCGGCTCCCACGTGGCAATCGGCTTCACCAGTTGGAATGCAAGGCGCGCCTCCTGGCGACGCTCCATAATGGATGCGCCAAAGAGACCGATGAGGAAGACGAACACCACGGTACCGATGAACAGGGCCCAGGCGACCCATGGCTTTTCCTGGATAAGATCGACGACGCGTTTCATAGAATCCCTTTTTTGATTATTTGGACCTTGATGTCAATGCTTCAATCCATGCAGGAAGGACGGATGACAGCCGGGGCACGCGGGCATACGGCACGGAAGCAAGACTGTTGACCCGCCCGTGTGGCGTCTCTCGGTGACAATCCCAGCATAACTTACCGGCGCCATGGCTCGCGCGCTCTGCCGTTACCTCCACCAGAGAGCCCTGGTTAATCAGATTGGCATGGCATCGGATGCAGTTTTCCTGAAGCACGGTGATGCCCGCCTCCTTCACATGAATAACCTGCGGCTCAAGCCGGAACGTAAACATGAAGGAATGCCGCAATCCATCGCTAGCCTTGAACGCAAATTTGCGGAAAACATTGTTGTGGGGAACGTGGCAATCATTGCAGACCGTCACCCGTCCATGACTTCCCCGCTGCCAGGTGGCATACTGGGGGGCCATGACGTGGCAGTTCATACAAGCGGTTGGTTCATCGGACAAATACGAGGTCGCATTGGAGGTATGAAGGATGACCAATCCCAGACCGCAGAGGATACCCCCCACGAGCAGAACGGGGAGTTTCCATTGCTCGGGTGGAACAATATGGTCGAGGAGCTTGAGAAACGGGCGTCCGAGCATCTGAAGATTTTTTTTCATGATTGTTCTGCTGCAGGCGAACGGTAAGACATGAGAAGGATACCGACGCGCTGAGGTACCCCCACGTGGCAACATCGCGGCCCCCGAAGCGGGCCCGCATGATTTCAGCGGGAAGAAATCCCGAGACCCCCGCTTCGAACATCGCATGTCTGTTCTAGCGCCACATCCACACAACGTCGATCTCCTGCCCCACGCTTGACTCCCCTCCCGGCGATTCCGCAAAGGCAAAATCATGGACCCGGAGCGAAAGCGTGGGGGCAGGGATGGGACTGGATACCAACCGGATGTAGGCGTTCCGGAGCCCGCGATCCTGTGTGGTTAATGGGATGACCCCGAAGTAATCCATGAAGCCAGGGCAAATGTTCGGGTCATGGGTACCTCTACCATCTGCAAAGAACGATGAGCCTCCACCACGGGGACAGCCTCTTCCCGTCACAGCAGACATGATGCCCGACGGGGTCGGACAAAAATAATCCAATCTTCGAACAAGAACCAGTGAATTGTTGGGTGCCGCGGGGATGTTTCCCTTTTTTGAGATTCTCATTTTTTCAACACTCATGGAATCGACCCGCTTACAACTTCTTCCCCTCCTTCAGCGAATGGCCGGTGACGAGTCCCGCAACGAAAAGCACAAAGGCCACGGCGCCGAGAGCAAAGACCGTGTCGCCGATGGCGCGCGTCCATTTCATGGTCTGCATGATCGGCGAGTACAGGAACTCCGCGCTCCGTGCATACCAGTAGCCGTGTTCGACGGAGGCCCAGGTCTGGAGCAGTCCGATCGGCAGAAGGCTGATGCCCACCATCGCCATCAAACCGATGTTCAATCCCCAAAATGAAGTCTTCAACAAGCGTTCCTCCCACTCGTTCCTCACCCAAAGGACGCGCATGCAAAACAGCGTGAGGCCAATCCCGAGCATTCCATAAACGCCGAACAACGCGGCGTGCGCGTGCACCGGCGTGGTGTTCAACCCCTGCATATAGTACAAGGCAATCGGGGGATTGATCATGAACCCGAACAATCCCGCGCCGACGAGATTCCAAAATGCGACAGCGACAAAGAAGTAGATAGGCCAACGGTACTTCTCCACCCAGGGGGCAATTTTCGAGAGCCGGATGTTCTCCCAGGCCTCCGATCCCACAAGGACGAGAGGAACGACCTCCAGTGCGCTAAAGACCGATCCAAGCGCAAGCACGACCATCGGCGTTCCGGAAAAATACAGGTGATGCAGCGTGCCGATGATGCCGCCGGAAAGGAAGATCGTGGACGCAAGGACAACGGATTGGCTCGCCGTCTTCATGCGGATGAGATTGAGACGGGCAAACATGAACGCGATCACAACCGTAGCGAACACTTCGAAAAAACCTTCCACCCAGAGGTGGACCACCCACCAGCGCCAGTACTCCGTGATCGCGAGATTCGTCCCCTTCCCCCACATGAGCCCGGCCATGTAGAACGCCCCGATCGCTACCGACGCTATCAGGAAGAGAGTCAGGAGAGGCTTTTCATCCCCCCCTTTTCGGATGGCGATCACCACGTTGCGACCCACGAGGAAGACCCACAGGACCAACCCGATTACGAGGCCGATTTGCCAATAGCGGCCAAGGTCGACATACTCGTACCCCTGATGGCCGAGATAGAACCACCAGTCGCCCGGAAGCATGTGGTTCACGCTCAACCACTCCCCGGCAAGTGACCCGACGACGATCACCAGCAAGGCGACAAAGAGAACGTTGACACCGAGCCGTTGCCCCTTCAGCTCGACGCCGCTTACGGCCGGAGCGATGTAAAGTCCGGCGGCGAGCCACGCCGTGGCAATCCAAAAGATTCCTAATTGCGTGTGCCAGGTCCGGGTGATGACGTAGGGAAGGAATTTGTCGATCCTGACACCGTAGAAACCGTCCCCCTCCACCCCGTAATGGGCAGTGATGACGCCAAGGAGGATCTGCACCAGGAAGAGCCCCGAGACCACCCAGAAATACTTGAGCACCGCCTTCTGTGAGGGGGTCGATTCATGATCGAAGAAGGGATCCTGCTTCGGATAGGCCCCGAGCGGTTCTTCCTTTTTCTGCATCGCGTGGAACCAGATCATCCCGCCAACCCCGGCCAGCAACAGAATGATGCTGACACCGGTCCAGACGATGGCATCCGCGGTGGGAACATTCCTGATGAGCGGCTCATGCGGCCAATTGCTCGTGTAGGTGATGTCCGAATCCGGGCGATTGGTGGAAGCAGCCCACGAGGTCCAGAAGAAAAAAGCGGTCAACTGGCGGAGTTTTTCCGGGTCTGTCAGCGTTCCCTTCGGAATCGCGTATTCAACGTGTCCTTCCGTGAAGAGGATTGCATAGTAGTGCGACAGATTCTCGAACGCCCGCATGCGAATTCCATCGAGCGTGATCTCGCCTGTGGAGGCATCGTACGTATTCGTCCGCAGAAGTGATGTGAGCCTTGCCTGAAGGGACGCCTGCTGTTCCCCGCCGAGTTCAGCGTAGGGGCGACCGTGGTCCTGCTTCGACCATTCACCAAGAATGAATTCGCATTCGCGATGGAGGTAATCGGCAGTCCAGTCGGGAGCGACGTAACTCCCATGCCCCCAGACGGAGCCAAGCTGCATTCCTCCCATTGCCTGCCACACATTTTGCCCCATCGTAACCACCCCCTCGTCGATGATCACCGCACCTTCGGGGGTGACGACACGGGATGGGATTGGCGGCCGCTCCTGGTAGATACGCAACCCCGACCATCCCAGCACAGCGAATGAGATGATGATGACGGCCCAAAAACCGATCCATAAGCCTTTCATGGGAACCCCTCCTGAAATGTTGAAATGTGGTGTCATCCCTCCTCCGTCGTGGTGGTGGCGGATGTGGTGTGGAGGGAAACACAGTCAATCAAGCATGCTGATTTTCCAACAGAATGTCTTACCTCCGCGCTCCGCGGTTATGCCAGAGCGATCGAGATGAACAACCCAAAAAAGACCGAGTGACCAAGCAAGAGCAGTCCAAGCTGCTTGAACCTCACCCGTTCTGCAAGGTTGAGCGTCCCATACACGGCATGGGCAATCATCGGGAGAAAAGCGAGTCCGGCGAACTCCGGACGGTGGACCGTTGGCATCACCAGGACCACCATCGCAACGAGGAATGCGTGGTAGAGCAGATTCGCACCCCCGATGGAGAGTTTCTCGCGTGGCGTGAATTTTTCCTTCCTTGCACCGGTTCCCCGGATCTTCATATGGACATACACAATGTTTGAGCCGAAGAACAGAACATGCGCGAGCCACAACAACGCGGCACGCGCATCAAGTGCTCCCGTCCCAACATAATAGGAGGCGGGAGCCGTAAGCGTGAGCCCAAGCATCGCGACAAAATCGCCAGCCGCTGTCTTCTGGTACGCGCGCACGAGAACGAAATGGAGGCCGAAGAACAAGGCCGCCAGCAGTCCGATCACGACAAGCGACCACAATCCCTGCACCAGCAACAGGACTGCCGGGATGAGGCCGAAGCCGGCATAGATGCCTGCCCAGAGGCGTGATGCGCTGATTTTCTCATGCCCCTGCATCGCTCCCGTTTTCTCCCGTATCAGCGTCTGTATCGGAACATAGCTCATAAATATGCCAAGAGAGGCAAGAACCAGCAGCACCAAGTTTGGCGTTCCAGCCCCGGCAACACCCGCTCCGCTCGCCAGGGGGATCAGGAACACCGCCCACGAGCCATGTTCACGAGTGACGATCGGTTTTGGAAAGGGCATCGATGGCGTTCATTCCAGACGGAAGAAGTTGGATGGTTACGGACAAACGAACGGGGGAATCCAGGACCGTGAACCCAGGCGGCACAACGACAACCAACCGGCTCTAAGATGCACTTTTTCGTTATCTTTTCAAAGACAAAATTCTCTGAATTGGGGCGCCAAGGTGGGTACATGCGGGGGAAAAATGCGGGCTGCGATTGCGAACAAGTTCTCCGATGGCTCCCTTCGTTCTCCAATTCCTGAGCGGGTCACCGATCACGTTCTTACTTCTCCGCTGCTTCGATCATGGACTGGGCAATGAACTCCAGCTTGCCATCGAGGCCTTTTCCCAACTCGGCGAGGGTTTTCTTCTCGAGCATATCGAGGATGACTCCCTTCGCACTCTTCCATTGGCCGTGGACGGGACACGGGGTCTCGTCGCCACACGCGGGAAATCCGAGTACGCATCCGTCCAGAGAGGACTGACCATCCACGGCACGCACGATGTCCATCAGGCGGATTTCTTTTGGCGATCTCGCGAGCGCGAACCCGCCGTTCGCCCCCTTCCGAGAAACAACGATCCGGTCGCGGGTCAGCGTCTGCAACACTTTGTTGAGGAAGTGATAGGGGATGTTGAGGTCGGTCGCGATCTCCCGCAGATGAGCAGGGGAGTCTTTCGGTTGACGAGCGAGATAGAGCGCCGCCTGGAGGCCGTATTCGCACGACTTACTGAAGATGATGGACATGGCTTGATCCGCGAGTGACAGAGCAATTCTTTCAGAGTATACTCCCGACACTCTTTGAAAGCAAGGACTTTCTTGAGCCACCCGCTTGAGGTCGCATGGCGGATCCGACCTATCCCCCGATGGCTACCATAGCCCGGTCGGTGGCATGGAGCAGGTCCACCGGGTCCGGGCGTTGGGCCCATTTTCCCCGAACCGCCCCGCCGATGGCGAGTTTCAGAGCCTCCAGGGCATCGCCGCGCCGAAGCGATGACCGCAGATCCAACTCCTCATGCGCAAACAGGCAGGTCCGGAATTTCCCATCTGCCGTGATTCGTAACCGGGAGCATGAATGACAGCATGGTTCACTGATCGTCGCAATAAAGCCGACGGTCCCCCTCCCTCCCCCAATGCGGAACTCCTGCGCCGGACCGCGCCCCGCCTCGACAATGCCGAGCGGAAGAAGATCGTGGCGCGTTTCAATAATCCGGCGAATTTCCTGGGAGGGTATCAGGCTCTCCATGGACCATCCGTTGCCTGCAAACGGCATGAACTCGATGAACCGGACGTGCACAGCCAAAGCGTTCGCCAGATCCACGAAATCGAAAATCTCGTCGTCATTGAAGCCGCGGATCATGACGCAGTTCAATTTCACGGAATCGAACTCCCCATGGGAGACTTCCCGAATCCCATCCAGGACTGAGTCCAGGTTGTCGCGCAAGGTGATCCGTTTGAACTTCGCCGGGACCAGTGTATCAAGACTGATATTGATCTGAGTGACCCCTGCATGGCGAAGCTCTCGCGCTTTCTGCCGCAGGAGAACACCGTTTGTGGAGAGAGCGAGGGTTTTCAATCCTGCAATTCCGGACAGACGCCGGCACACCTCCTCAACCCCCGTCCGAACCAAGGGCTCCCCGCCTGTCAGCCGGATCTTTCGAACCCCGAGATCCACAAACACCGCGGCGAGTCGTTCAATTTCTTCAAAGGAAAGCAGGTGGTCCTTCGGCGTCAACGGGATCCCCTCGGCCGGCATGCAATATCGGCACCGGAGGTTGCACCGCTCCGTAATGGATATACGCAGGTAGTCGTGTACCCGTCCGAAAGAGTCGGTCAGGATTGGATAACGGTTTGGTGGCATCAAGAGTGATCAGGTATGGAGATTCAGACTTTCTTCCAGCATCGGATCGCGAACCGGAAGGAGATTTCTTTTTGCAAGCGACTTGAAGGTCAACAGGAAGAACAGCCCGATCGCCGCCGCCATCGGGGCGATTTCCCAGAGCCCCACGACCGGCTCCTTCTGCATCGAAGGGGGCATGATCATCCAGAACAGATCGATCCAGTGACCGATCATCAGGATGACGCAGACCCGAAGCAGGACTCCCTCATGGCGCTTCGTCCAGATCGGGAGGAGGGCAACAAACGGAATGACCCAGTTGAAGAGGATATTCACGATCGTCAGGACCCCCCATCCCCCTGCTTCCCGCCGTGTGAAATAGGTCACCTCTTCCGGTATGTTGGCGTACCAGATGAGAATGTACTGACTGAACCAGATGTACATCCAGAACGTGCTGAACGCGAAGATGAGCTTTCCCAGGTCATGGAGATGCGAATCGTTGATCACATGTTGAAACGGTCCCATCCTCTTCAGCACGATAACGATCAGGGTCATGGTAGCAAGTCCGTTGAGAAAAAGCCCGGAGAAGTTATAGATCCCGAAGATCGTACTGAACCAATGGGGCTCGAGGGACATGATCCAGTCCATGCTGGCAAGCGTAAACGTCAGGGCGAACGTGACGAGGAATCCAGCCGAAAGTCTGCTGTTCCTTCGCGTCAAGTCGATATCCCCCGTCTCATCCTGTCGCTGGGAGAGCTTTACCATGACGGTCGAGAACAGAAGCCAAACGCCGAGATAGAACAGCGTTCGGGCGATGAAGAACGGCTCGTTCAACCAGCCCGACTTGGACTGCAGGATCGGATCGTTTGCCATCACGGCCTCATGGCTCCATTCGTACAGGGTGTGGATGCCGAAGAACAAGAGGACGAGCAAGACACCGGACAGGGGAAGGACGGTTGTCATCGCCTCCGGAACGCGACGGAACGCGACGCTCCATCCCGCGTTCGAGACATATTGAAGCGCTACGAAAAGTGCCCCCGCAAGGCCAAGACCTATCAAATAATAGGTTGCGAGAAGAAGATTCGGCCAGCCCCTTTCGGGGGCGATGATAATGCCGGCCGTAGCAACGGCGGCTCCAAGGAATGCGAGAATGGAGAGATTACGCATCATGACAGCAGAGGGCCGGAGGGCAATGCGCGCCGGGACGGAAATACTGCTCATCGGGCGCTCGCCCCCTTCTGCTGCTTGGACTGCAGCGACCGGAGATACGCAATGACATTCCACCGGTCCTGCCGTGGAACTTGTGAGGCAAGCGAAGGCATGTTGCGCTGGCCAAAGGTGACAATGTGGTACATTTGTCCCTCCTTCATCTTCATCGCATTGTCCGCGAACAACGAGGGAGGAGGAGGAAATCCCCGTTTCGCGACCACCCCATCCCCCAAACCATTCGTTCCGTGGCAAGGCTGGCACATGGTGGCATAGACGAATGCCCCACGCTCGAGAGCGACGGCGGCGGAGTCTGAGACCGGGTTGTGAAGTTCCCGACCGGCGCGCAGAGCATCTTCAGGCGTTGCTCTGTACTCCAGCGGTTCAAATCCCCGCGCGATTGTTCCAGGAGGAATGGGATTGCGCGCCGCGTGATCCGGTCCCGTCGGAAGCGGTGATTGCGGTTTGTAGGCGACATACGACACCATGCCCGGCATAAAGTCGAGGTTGCGTTGCGTGAAATCGCGTTGAACGAAGAGGATCATACCCACAACCATCAGGAGGAGGACCACCAAGGACCCGTTGAGAACTATCCACCCCTTCTTCATGATCGCTCGATCCTTTCCTCGAGTTGCACAAGATGGAACCGCCCGAACAGCAGGCGCACCTCGTCAACATTAAAGGAGGCATTGTCCTGAACCAGGACAAGCACGAAGCGGTCGTTCGTCACTCCTTCGTAGATTACCGCCGGTTTTTTCCCGGGCCACAGCTTTCTCATCGCGAGGAAGAGCAGGACGGTACCCACCCCTGCGAACAGGACCATCACTTCGAATGTGACCGGCACGAAGGCGGGCACGGACTTCAGCGGCTTGCCTCCGACATTGACCGGCCAGCTCGTTGCGGAGGTCCAGATTTGAAACCATAATTTCGCGATGGCGCCTGATATGCCCAGGATGAGCGTGGCCCACGCGAGCCTTGTGGACCGCATACCCATCGCCTTGTCCAATCCATGAACCGCGAACGGTGTGTAGGCATCGTGGATCGTATAGCCATGCTCGCGGGCAGCGTTCGTTGCCGCCAGCAGGTCGTTCTCGTGATCGAACGTACTAACCAACAAGCGTCGGCTCATGCACCTCCTCCTTTCGGACCTCAACCGGCTTTGTTTCTCCCGCGCCCCGGCCATAGCGAAGCACTCCTTTTATTTCACCCATGGCAATCATCGGCAGGAAGCGGGCGAAGAGGAGAAACAGGGTAAAGAACAATCCGAAGCTTCCGAGCAGGGTCGTCAGGTCGATGATCGTCGGCGTAAAACCGGCCCAACTTCCCGGCAGGTAGTCCCGGGTGAGCGAGGTCATGATGATCACAAATCGCTCGAACCACATTCCGATGTTGATGAAGATCGATAACGTAAACACCATCCCGGGACTTCTTCTGATCTTCTTCCACCAGAAGAACTGCGGGACGAGGATGTTGCACGTAACCATCACCCAGTAGGTCCATCCGTATGGGCCGAGCGCCCTGTTGATGAAGGCAAAGCGTTCATACCCGTTCCCGGAGTAGTAGGCGACGAAGATCTCGGTGAGGTAAGCCAGCGCCACCATCCCCCCTGTTGCGATGATGACCTTGCACATCTGCTCGATGTGATGGAGGGTGATGTACTCTTCGAGGTTCATCACCTTGCGGACGATCAGCATGAGTGTCAACACCATCGCGAAGCCGGAGAAGACTGCCCCGGCGACAAAATAGGGCGGAAAGATGGTCGTATGCCACCCCGGGATGACGGAGGTGGCAAAATCCCAGCTCACGATCGTATGCACCGAGACAACAAGCGGCGTTGCCAATCCCGCCAGCAACAAGTAGAGCTTTTCATACCGTTGCCACGTCTTGTTGGATCCGTCCCAGCCGAAACTGAAGAATCCGAGGAGCTTCTTGCGGAACAAGGACTTCGTCCGGTCACGGATTGTTGCCAGGTCGGGGATCATCCCGACATACCAAAACAGGAAAGAGATGGTGAGGTACGTACTGATCGCGAACATGTCCCAGACCAGGGGCGAACGGAAATTGACCCACAAGGGACCGCGGAAATTGGGATACGGAAAGAGCCAGTAGGCAAACCATGGCCTCCCGGTGTGAATGATTGGAAAGATGCCGGCGCAGATAACGGCAAAGATCGTCATCGCCTCGGCCGAACGGTTGACGGAGGTCCGCCATCGCTGCCGGAAAAGAAAGAGGATCGCGGAAATCAACGTACCGGCATGTCCGATGCCGATCCAGAACACAAAGTTCGTAATATCAAAAGCCCCCCCGACGGTATTGTTCAGCCCCCACACCCCCACACCGGTCATGACCTGGTAGGCGATGGACACTGCTCCGAGGATCAGAACCCCGACCGAGATGATGAAGGCAATCCACCATGAGAGCGATGCCTGACGCTCCATCGGCGCGCACACGTCATCGGTAATGTCTGCGTACGACTTGTTCCCGAGCACCAAAGGCTGTCGAAGGACCGAGAATACTTCACCCATGGATCGCGGCTCCTTTCGCTCCAAAGGAACCTGTCGATTCCGACCCGTCGGTGTCACGGACCAGCGTCATATACCCGACGGAGGGGAGGACACCCAGTTCTTCCAGGACGCGGTAATGGCGGGGATCGCTCATTTTCCGCGAGACACGGCTCTCCGGGTTGTTCATGTCCCCAAAAGTAATCGCATCGGCAGGGCACGATTGCTGGCAGGCGGGCTGAACATCGCCGTCTCTCAAGGGACGGCCTTCGTTCTTCGCTTCAATCTTTGCCAGTTGCATGCGCTGAACGCAGAAACTGCACTTTTCCATCACGCCACGTTCACGCACCGTCACGTCCGGGTTCAACACCATACGCTGAAGCTCGTCGCCCCGCGGATATTCAAACCAATTGAAGTGACGCACTTTGTACGGGCAGTTGTTCGCGCAGTAACGCGTGCCAACACATCGGTTGTAGATCTGCTGGTTCAGACCCTCCGAATCGTGGACGGTCGCGAGTACGGGACAGACTGTTTCGCACGGGGCGTTGCCGCAGTGCTGGCACATCATCGGCTGGTGCGAGACGAACAGCTCGCCGTTCATGTCGTCATAATACCGGTCGATGCGGAGCCATTGAAGTTCCCTGTTTCTGCCCACCTCATCCTTCCCCACGACCGGGATGTTGTTCTCCGCCTGACACCCGACGACGCACGCCGAACATCCGGTGCACGCGGTGAGATCGACGACCATACCCCAACGATGCCCGGGATACTGGTGGTCATCCGGCCAGAGCGAATCGAGTTTGTGCTTCTGGAAACCTCCTGAGGTGGGATCCTCGGAATAAGCCGCGAAGGATGTTTGCTGAATGATCGCCCGCTTTTCTCCAGTCCCCCGCCCAAGCAGGTCCGGACTTGTCAACGAATGATATTCCTGGGTGGCGGCCAATGGATGCTTCCTTCCCGTCTTCGCGACCACGATGGTCCGGCCCGCGTACGTCAGCATGCCATTCTGCCATCGAAGCAGTGGCGCCGCGTTTACTCCGACGAGTCCGCCGGGGGAAACCGTCGGTTTGGACTGGAGCCAATTTGGACCGATATCGGTAAAGCGGTCCGTTCCCCTTCTTCCGTATCCGAGTCCGACCGAAACCACCCGATCATCCTGACCAGGTTGGATGTGGACCGGAAGCTCAAGGACTTCGTTCTGTTCCGTTTGAATGGAGATCACATCCCCCTCGTTCACATCCAATCCGGCAGCCGCCGTTACTGAAAGAGAAGCGTAATTATCCCAGACGATTTTCGTCACCGGATCAGCCAGCTCCTGCAACCACGGATTATGAGCATGCCTTCCGTCCAACATCGTCGAGGAGGGATGGAGAACGAGCGCGAACGCTTCCTGTGTTTCTGGATAGGGAGGATCCGAAGCATGGGTACTGATGACACTGAAGTTGAACGATTTGATCGTCACCTGTCTCGTCTCAACCGCGGCAAACCCGTCGTGGAGTGTCTTATTCCAGAATGCCGTGAACGATGGTTCACGCTTCTGGCGACGGAAGACGGACCGTTCCCACTCCTCCCGGATCAAATCATAGGCCCCCTTCTTCTCACCCAACCAAACACTCAGGCTCTCTGCCAGCGTACGCGCGCTTCGAAGGGGTTGGACCGTTGGTTGCGACAGAGAGACAACGCCGGCAGTTGCTTCGGCATCGTGCCATCGCTCCAGTGCGTGGGGCTGCGGCAAGACGACATGCGCGGTCTCCGCCGTTTCATCGACCCGCTCCGCCAAGCTCACGAGAAGAGGGATTTCCGGGAACGCATCCCGCAATGCTCCCGCGTCAGGAAGGTCATACAAAGGATTGACCCCTTCGACGAAGAGCGCCTGAACCGATCCGGACCGAATCTGATCGACCAGCCGGGAAAGCTCCCCATCGTTCCCTCTGCATTGATAGGAAGGCTTCTGAAGATCGATGGTCGCATCATAATTTCCGAGGAGTTGGTTGAGGAGATTGACCTGAACCTGGAGTCGGAGATCGTTGGTTCCGCAGAGGACCAGACTCTTGCCCCGACACTTCCAGAGCCGTTCTGCTATCCCGGCGACCCGGTTTTCAAGTTGCCCTGGAAGAGGATCTGCTGGGGAAAAAGACGTTCCCCCGGCCCTGAGGGAAAGAAGGACACCGAGCCGGGGGAGTACAAGAGCGAGTTCGTGAGGGGATACGATGACTCGCTCATCCGCATTGCTGCCGGTCAGTGAAAGACGGGATTCGATTTGAACATGGTGGGAGAACCCCTGCCCGCGGCCGGCCAGCGACCGTCCAGCCCTGTACCCTTTTGTAAACTCAACCGGTGAAAGCCAGGTCCCGAGGAAATCCGCATCAAAACTGACGACGGTTTCGGCCCGTTCAAAGAGAAAGCGCGGAAGCAGTCGCTCCCCGTGTGTAAGCTTGTGGGCGTCCAGAATCGCCGATGAGGAGACAGGATCGTACTCGACATGCCTCGCGTCTTTGAATTGAGCGAGAAACCTGTTGATGAGCGCACGTGTGGTGGGACTGGTTACACTCCCGGTCAGAAATCGGACGGATCCTCCGGACTTGCGGATCGTCTCGAGTCTGTCCAGGACTTCTGCGTCAACCGCATCCCAGCTCGAGGCTCTTCCACGCATCAAAGGCCCATTCAGCCGCTGGGAGTCATACAGCGAGACAATCGTCGCCTGTCCGATGGCGCACAATCCCCCCCGGGAGACGGGGTGGGATGGGTTTCCTTCAACCTTGATTGGCCTTCCATCGCGGTTCTTGACGAGGACGCCACACCCCGCACTGCAGCCCCCGCATGTGGAGGCGTACCAGTAGGGAACGCCCGGAGTAATTTCTTCCGGTCGGACAAGGTAGGGGATGGCCTTCTCGAGATTCGATTGCTCGCAACCGGCGATGACCGTCCCGGCAAAGGAGAATCCCGCAAGTTTGAGAAACGACCGGCGGCTGAACTCTTCGACCGGCTCGAACTCTTGATCGTGTTGATGATGGTCGTGGCTCATAACTGTCTCATACTCACTTGTTTCTCTCGGCAACTTCCATTCAATGGTGACAAACGACGCAATCTGTGGATGCGGTAACCTTCTTCCCATCGTTGCCTGTCAACCCTGAATCCCGATGGCAATTCACACAGGACCCCATCAAAAGCGAACCAACCTGCCTCACCCGCTCCATCGTCTCAACGTTCCCGTGACACGTTTGGCAGGCGACTCCTGCGTTGACGTGCGCGCTGTGATTGAAATAGACGAAGCTCGGAAGGCTGTGTACTCGCACCCACTCCACACCGGAAGGGACTTTTCCGGAATCGGGCTTGAGTTCGTTGTTCAAACCGGCCGTCTCGTAGAGCTTGCGGAGTTCGGGAGAGATAATGCGACGCGGAGGCCGGTTTTCCTTCGCCGCCACTTCATCCTCGGCCCGCACAGAGAGAATCGGGGCCGTGATCTGTGTGTGGCAATTCATGCACACATTCGTAGACGGTATTCCGGCGGCCCGCCCCTTTTCGGCTCCCGTGTGACAGTGCAGGCACGAAATGCCCAACTCCCCTGCATGGAGCAGGTGGGAATAAGCGATCGGCTGCACGGGTTCATAACCCTGGTGGTTGTCCGGCAGGCGCATGTTCGCCGTGAACGAAGTGAGAAACACGCTCATGGCCAACAAGACTGCCACGCCCAAAATCACCGTCAATAACCGACTGTTCAGAAGCCTCATTGTCTCAATCCATCACCAAATGTTTCTGTGGAAAGCATTCACCGCGCTCCCTGCAAACGCGTCCGGGGCATCAACACCGTTGAGATGTGATTCATCACTTCCCACACATTCACAAGAAGCACCAGAAACCCAAGTGCGAGCAATGCGGGGGGATTCATCACGGTCTTCATAATCGACGGATGAGAATAGACATATCCATAGTATGAGCATGCAAAGAACATCCCGTAGGTGAAATTCCGTGCGTAGTTGCCAGGCTGAAAACGGAGCAGCGGCTGCTTCCTGTTCGTGATCAGGAATATTTCATAGATGAGTGATGAAAGGAGTAACAGGCACGTAATCACCCATGCGGCCTGAATCACGAAATGAAAATAGGGAAGGGAGCCCGGCATGCTGTTCTC
>DKJQ01000332.1 GCA_002454845.1 Ignavibacteria bacterium UBA6688 | reverse complement strand
ATTGTACTCTCCTCACTGGTGTTTGCTCAACAACCTCCAGAACAAAATTCTACTGTCGGGACAATCGTCAGGGAAATCTCGGCGCAAAATATTAAAGCGACGGTCGAAAAGCTCGCGAGCTTCGGCACTCGGCATACGCTGTCCGATACCGTCAGCCACACGCGGGGCATCGGAGCTGCGCGGCGATGGATCAAATCGGAGTTCGACCGCTCAGCCCAACAAAGCGGTGGAAGGATGGAAGTGCACTTCCATGAAGCCGTGGTGCCCCCGTCGCCGCGAGTGCCATACCCGGCCAATATCGTGAATGTCGTCGCATTGCTCCATCCCGATCCGACGCATCATAGAATGCCTGATCGCGTACTGGTCATCGGCGGCCATTATGATTCCCGGGCAAGCAATCCCCTCGACTCGATGAGCGACGCCCCCGGTGCGAATGACGATGCCAGCGGTACCGCCCTCGTCATGGAGATGGCCCGCGTGTTCAGCCGGCACCGGTTTGAAGCGACGATTGCCTTCATGGCGTATGCGGGAGAGGAACAAGGGTTATTCGGCGCAACAGCCTGGGCGGAAATGGCCAAACAACGCGGTTGGAATGTGGAGGCTGTTTTCAATAACGATATCGTCGGGAACTCCGGGGCGGGAGACGGATCGGTTGAGCGCGGATACGTCAGATTGTTCTCCATGGCGCTGAGTCCGGTCGATACCGGCATCGTTTTGCGCATGCGGAACGCCTGGGGATTGGAAAATGACGGCCCCTCGCGTTCCCTCGCCCGTTATATCAAGGAAATCGGAGAGCAGTACAATCCGGGATTCGGCGTCAAGATGGTGTACCGGCTCGACCGCTTCAGCCGTGGGGGCGATCATCGTCCTTTCCATGAGCGTGGATACGCCGCGGTCCGGTTCAGCGAGGTAAAGGAGAATTACGACCACCAGCATCAGGATGTCAGGAAAGAGGGGGAGAAGCAGTTCGGGGATCTCCCGCAGTTCATGGATTTCGAATACTGCGCCAACATCACGCGCATCAACGCGGCAGGACTGGCGACACTTGCCCTTGCGCCAGCACTCCCGAAAGGGGTGGGCTTGGTGGATGAACTGAGCTATGTTTCCAGATTGCGTTGGAACAAAAACATGGAGCCGGATGTGGCCGGCTACTACGTCCGGTACCGCGAAACCAGTTCACCGGTTTGGCAACACAGCGTCTTTACCACCGATACGACCGTGACGCTCAAGGTTTCGAAGGATGAGTATCTTTTCGGAGTGCAGGCGGTTGATCGGGAAGGGAACGTAGGTCTGGTGACGCCCCCCAGAGCGGTCCGGAGGTAGCGTCAGGAACGGCGGGCGTGGGTTGAGAGGCTGGAGGCTGATCGCCTGGCGTATTGAAAATTCAAGAGCTCTCCGACAGTTTGCAGTCCATGCTGTTTCTGAAGGAACGAAAGGTACTTCACCAACACGAGGGCGGTCGCGTACGCATCCCCGGATGCGCGGTGGCGCTCAGGAATTTTTATCTGCAGGAAGTCGGTGACGGGGCCGAGCGACTTGCTCGGGAGTTGCGGAAAGATTCTACACGACAACTTCACCGTGCACAATCGGGGGTTCGTGAGTTCCATGGCGCGTTCCCTCCGCATCGTGTGGGTGACGAATCCCCAATCGAATTCCGCGTTGTGAGCGACAAAAATCCCCCCTTCAAGGAACTCGGCAATAAAAGGAACAACTTCGCGGGCCGGCGGGGCATCCTGAACCATCAGGTTGTCGATGCCGGTGATCCGGGTAATGGAGGCAGGGATTGTCTGGAGGGGGTTGATGAGGGTCGAGAACTCATCCACGAGTGTCCCGTCGCGCACCTTCATCATCGCGATTTCCGTGATCCGGCCGCTGGTCGGGCTCATCCCCGTCGTCTCGACGTCGACAACGACGAAGGTGGCCTCTTGAATGCGTTGATCCTGTATCACGATCCTGGCCCTTGTTCCAGGTTGCGCTTTTCCTGGATAAATTCCTCGCAGATTGTGACATCCTCTTCGCTGCCGATGAACACTGGAGTCCGTTGGTGAAGCTTCTTCGGCTGAACGTCCAGGATGCGCCGCTCGCCGTTGCTTGCCTTTCCGCCTGCCTGCTCAGTGATAAACGCCATCGGGTTCCCCTCATACATCAGACGCAGTTTCCCATCCTTGTTGCGTGAATCACCCGGATACATGAAGATGCCACCGTACAGGAGCGTCCGGTGAATGTCGCCAACCAGTGACCCGATGTACCTGCCGGAATAAGGCCTGCTGGTCGCCCTATCTTCTTCCTGCAAATATTTCACATACCGTTTCATCCCGTCATGCCACCAACGGTAGTTCCCCTCATTGACACTGTAGATTTTACCGCGCACAGGAATGCGTATGTTTTCGTGCGAGAGGAGGAACTCGCCGATACTCGGATCGAGCGTGAATCCGTGGGTGCCATCCCCTGTCGTATACACCAGCATCGTGGATGATCCGTAGATCACATACCCCGCGGCGATCTGCTTGTACCCGGGCTGAAGGCAATCCTGCATCGAGCCGTGACCGGTTGGCGTGATTCTGCGGTAAATGGAAAAGATTGTCCCGATCGTTACGTTCGCGTCGATATTGGAGGAGCCGTCGAGCGGATCGTAAAGAAGGACATACTTGCCGGTGGGGTAGTGTTCGGGGATGCTCAACACGTTCTCGTTCTCCTCCGAGGCCATCACGCACAGGTGCCCGCCGTGGTCCATGGCCTTGTAGATCGTTTCGTCGGCGAACACGTCAAGCTTTTTGACCTGTTCCCCGTGGACATTTTCCGTCCCTGTGAGGCCAAGGATATCGACAAGTCCGGCTTTGCTGACCTCCCTCCAGATGACTTTAAAGGCGAGCGTCAGGTCCCGCAGGAGACTCGAAAAATCGCCGGAGGCTCCGGGATGAGCCCGTTCCCCCTCGATGATGTGCCGCTCAATGGTTATGACTTTTGTCTGTGGCATGCAAGAAATGTACAATAGGTGGAATAATTTTCCGAGAATGTAGGGAGAGGTGTCCTGAGTTGCAAGCGCAGGTAGATCAATGAAGCCTATAGGTATTTGAGATGTAGGGCGAGACGCTGTCTCGCCAAAAGGGGTCGATGGTTCGCCTTCTTTCAAATCGAAACTACACCTTCCCAAAAGTATTGAAATGTCCCAATCCGAAATACACGAGGCGGACGATCCTCCGTTTTGATATGCGCACGTCCTGGTGAGATGGAAGGCTTAGGAAGACACGACTGATCGTCAACTCACTTCGGACGTGTCATCGACTGTCTTTCTTCTTCCGATTAGCTCCTGACTTCCTGATCCTTGTACTGCAAGCGGTACAGCTTTCTGTAAATGCCGTCCTTGGCGAGCAGTTCCTGGTGGGTCCCCATTTCGCGAATTTCCCCTTTGTGCATGACGATAATCTTGTCTGCATTCTGGATCGTCGAGAGGCGATGGGCAATGACGAGGGAGGTTCGCCCATGCAGGAGCTTCTTGATGGCGGCCTGGATCAGGAGCTCGGTCTCTGTGTCGACGCTCGAGGTCGCTTCGTCGAGGATCAGGATGCGCGGGTTGAAGGCCAGAGCACGTGCGAACGAGAGGAGCTGTTTCTGTCCGACCGAGAGCGTCGCGCCTCGCTCCTTCACCTCAGCGTCATACTCGCCGGGGAGTTGCTCGATGAACCTGTGAGCTCCCACAATACGGGCCGCGGCTTTGATCCGGTCGAGGGAAATTGTTTCGTCCCCGAGGTTGATGTTCCCCTTGATGTCCCCGGAAAAAAGAAACACATCCTGCAGCACCACGGCGATATGCTTGCGAAGATGTTCGGGCATGACGTGCCGGATATCGACACCGTCGACGGAGATTTCCCCCTTCTGCGGTTCATAGAACCGGCTCAGGAGGCTTGTGATCGACGTCTTGCCCGCCCCGGTGTGCCCCACGAGCGCTACCGTCTCCCCCGGATTGACGTGGAAGGAGATGTCCTTGAGGACCCATTCCGGAGATCCGCTCCCGTCCGAGGGAGCGTTATAGGCGAACCAGACATTCTTGAACTCGATTTCCCCATGAACCTGCCCCAGGGACTTCAGCGAAGAGGGGGTGGAAAGGACCGTCTTGTCATCCAGCAGTTGGAAGATCCGCTCGGAGGAAGCCATGGCCGTCTGGAGAATGTTGTATTTCTCCGAAAGGTCCCGGATCGGGCGCCAGAACATTTCATTGAACTGGACGAATGCAATGACGGTCCCAAGCGTGATATGCTGTTCGAGGATATTCGCTCCCGCATACCAGACGATGAGGCCGATGGAGATAGCCCCGATCAGGTCGATGCCCGGGTAGAACAGCGCGTAATAAAAAATCGACTTAATGTTGGCTTCGCGGTGGGCGGCATTGATGGAGGAGAATCGCTCGTACGATTTCTTTTCCCGGTTGAAGATCTGGTCAACGAGCATCCCGGTGATGTGTTCCTGCATGAAGGTGTTGATCCGTGCGACCTGCAGGCGAACCTCGCGGTACGCCTCCCGTGCCTTTCGCCGGAAGAGAAAGGTCCCGTAAAACAACAGCGGTAGGACGCTCAGAGAGACCAGCGCCAGTTCCCAGCTCATCGTAAACATGAAATAGAAAATGCCGATGATGGTGAAGACGTCACTGAAGACCATGACGATGCCGGAGGAGAACATTTCGTTCAGCACCTCGACGTCGTTTGTGACGCGCGTGATGAGCCTGCCGATCGGGTTTTTATCGAAAAATCTGAGCGAGAGGGCCTGGAGGTGGCGGAAGATCTGCATCCTCAGGTCGAAAATCGTCTGCTGGCCGATCCATTGCGTGAGATAGGCGTTGGCATACTGAACAAAGCCGCGGACGACAAGGACGGCGAAGAACAGGAGAACGGTGTTGAGCAACCCTTCCTGGTCACCGGAGGCAATGTCCACGTCAACGGCGATTTTGGTGAAGTAGGGCCGGATGGCTTCGAACGCGCTCGTGAGGATGCTCAGCAGGATCCCCAGCACCACGTACCAACGGTACGGGCGGAGATACTGCAGCAGTCGGCGCATCAGCCGGGCGTCGTAAGCCTTACCTAATACTTCCTCTTCGTGCATGATTCAATTAAAAATTAAAAACGAAAAACGAAAAATGAAAAACTTAGGGCGAACTCTGTTTGGAAGTGTTCCGTGCTTTGCTGGCGATACTTCCGAGGATCTTCTTGATCTCTTCCGCTTCCTGCAATAAGATTTGTGCGGAAGAACCGGGAGCTAAATTCTTTCTTTCTACGATTCGCAGCCAAAAACTGGTTTGCCGTGCTTCTTTGAGTGCAGTGATTACTTTATTGACAAAGTCGGCTTTACTCGAAGCTGCCGTCGCTTCCTCTAGGTTAGCACCAACGGACGTGCCGGAACGAATGAGCTGATCGGCGATCCTGTTCCCTGTCCTGCTCGAAGGGATCTTCTCTGTGAGCTCAAGAATGGCTAAAGCAAACTCAAAAGTTCTCTCGTTAATATCAAATGGTTTCTCCATCACTT
>DKJQ01000320.1 GCA_002454845.1 Ignavibacteria bacterium UBA6688 | reverse complement strand
GCACTTGCTCATTGAATGCAGCTTTCCACAGAAGGGGCAACTGACCCTGGATCTTATAAGGCTATCACGGGAAGAGATTCAAGTGGTCAATAAGGGTGGGCTCTCATGGGACAGAATGACCGGTCACCGGAAATAATTTCCCTTCACAGGAGCAAGAATCGTCTGTTTCTGCCGTTTTTGCTGCAGATTCTCCTCATGACTCTCTCCCTTTCGCGGCATAATTCTTGGTTATTATAAAGTTCTAGGCAGACTCCTCTTCAATCGCTTAAGATAAAGGCCCACATGGGTACGCAGCAATTGATGCTCATCATACTCGGCGTCATTCTCATTGGCATTGCCATCGCCGTCGGTATCAGCACCTTCCAGGCGCAGAACGTCCGCTCGAATCTCGATGCGATGATCAACGACCTGAGCCACATTGCTTCCAACGCGTATCAATACAGAAAGCGCCCGGCGAAACTTGCCGGCGGAGAGGGTGATTACAGTCTGTATGAGATCCCTCCAGGTCTTGTATCCAACTCGAATGCCACGTACACGATTGACAGTCAGTCTCAGACCGAGCTGACGATCCTGGCAACTTCCGCGCTCGACCCCGAGAACACCATCACGGCAACGATCGATGCAGAAGGGACGCTCGGAGGGTGGATCTATACGGGCGCCTTTCAATAGAGAGAATCCCAGAGCGATCTCATCCAACGCTTCCGACTCCTCACTCAGTACTGGTCCTTCTGCACGCCGCTTCTGATTCTTCCACCTCTCAATTGACTTTCTACGATTGTGTCGGTAGCTTGCACCGTTTCTGGATTGCGGTGCAGGCGTAGCCGCGCATCTCCATCTCGCGAAAGGACCCTCTCCCTGATGAAACTCCATCTCCCTATTCTCTCAGTCTGCCTAATGCTCATGTTTTCATCAACTGCTGCCTCCCAACCGGGTCGGGTATCCAAAACGCTGGACGATACACAAGTGGCCGAACTGGTCAAAGCTGAATTTCTCCACGCATGGAACGCCTATAAACGGTACGCATGGGGGCATGAGCATCTCAAGCCACTCTCGCGCTCGTATGATGACTGGCACAGCGAATCCTTGATGACCACGGCCGTCGATGCTCTCGATACCATGATCCTCATGGGCTTGCGCGAGGAGGCTGAAAAGACCAGGGACTTCATCGTCGAACGTCTCTCGTTCGACAAGGATGTCGAGGTGAAGAACTTTGAAATCACCATCAGGCTTCTCGGCGGACTCTTGAGCGCCTGCCAACTCATGGAGGATGATCGCCTCCTGAAGCTGGCCGATGACCTGGGGCGGAGGCTCTTGCCGGTCTTCGAATCTCCTACCGGCATGCCTTACATGTATGTCAACCTCAGGACCGGTGCGGTTCGCGAGGCTGTTTCCAATCCTGCTGAGATCGGCACGCTTCTGATCGAGTTCGGCACACTCAGTAAACTCACGGGAAACCCGGTTTATTACGAGAAGGCCAAAAGGGCACTCGTCGAGGTCTTCAGCCGGCGATCGTCGATCGGACTCGTTGGTGAGCAGATCGATGTGGAAACCGGCCGCTGGGTCGATTCGAGCAGTCACGTCGGCGGCAGGATCGATTCGTATTATGAGTACTTGCTGAAGTGTTGGCGTTTGTTTGACGACGAGGACTGCGAGCAGATGTATAAGGAGAGTATGGCAGCCTTGAACAAGTATGTCGCTCACGAAGTTCGGTCGGGCCTCTGGTACGGCCGCGTCCAC
The DNA here is from genome assembly GCA_002454845.1 of Ignavibacteria bacterium UBA6688. Classification (GTDB taxonomy): domain Bacteria; phylum Bacteroidota; class Ignavibacteria; order UBA10030; family UBA10030; genus UBA6688. Next base: position 5,052 of record DKJQ01000320.1, on the reverse strand, counting down.
ATGATGACGGGGGAACGGGAAAAAACCTGGTTCGGAGGTCTTGATGCCTTTCTTCCCGCCGTGCTGGCTCTGGGAGGGGACCTTGAACGGGCCGGGCGGTTGCAGGAATCGTGCTACAAGATGTGGAATGTGGCCGGGGTTGAGCCGGAGGTCCTCGATTACTCTACCATGGAGATCGTCCGTCCCGGATACCCTCTCCGCCCCGAAATCATGGAATCGGCCTATTACCTCCTGTTTCTTACGGGTGATTCCAGATATCGGGAAATGGGCCGGACCTTCCTGGAAAGCCTGCTCAAGTACTGCCGAACCGAAAACGGTTATGCCGCGCTGCGCAACGTGGAAACGAAAGAGCAAAAGGATGAAATGGAGAGCTTCTTCCTCGCTGAAACCCTGAAGTACCTTTACCTGATTTTTGCACCGCGGGAGACTCTAGACCTCCATACTGTCGTCTTCAATACGGAAGCGCACCCGATTCGCCGGACGTGGTGATGCTCACCAGTCTGAGCGACGCCGTATTTTGCCATTTCGGAGTTCGTTCTCTATATTAATAAATTATTAACCCCCTTTTTGATCCCCCTCAAGAGGAGACCATGAAGCCCCTATCCTATCTCGCCTTCGCATCGATTCTGACGCTTGTCCCTCTCTCAGCCCAGAACCTTCTGGACAATAAAACACGTGACCTTCTCCACGAGGAGCTCAGCGGTGAGCTGGCGAAAGAGCACGTCATCCAGATCACCCGCCACCACCGGATCCAGGGCTCGCGTGGGTATCGCCATGCAGCCCAGTACGTCCTTCAGCAACTCCGTTCCTACGGATACTCGGAACACGAGGCTTCGATTGAATCGTTCAAATCAGACGGGCGTGTGTCGTATCAGACGTGGCAGTCCCCCTCCGGATGGGATATCGAGCGGGGGGAATTGAGGATGCTCGAGCCGTACGAAGAACGGATCGTCGGGTATCCTGAAATCGCGATGAGCGTCATCACCTATTCGAACCCCGGCGATGTGACGGCGGAGCTTGTGTGGGTCGGGGCGGGGACGAGCGAGGACGATTACAGGGGGAAGGAAGTAGCCGGGAAGATCGTGCTCGCCACAGGGTATGGCGGAGCGGTCCACCGCCTCGCCGTGCTGAAGTACGGAGCGAAAGCTGTCGTTTGTTTTCTCGACGACGACCGCGCGAAAGAGTACCCGGACATGCTGCAGTACACGGGCATGTGGCCGACGACGGAGGAGCTGGAGCGGGTGACCTTCGGGTTCAACCTGACCAACCGACAGGGGATAAAGCTGCGCAGCCTTCTGGAATCGGGAAAGAAAGTGGTCCTCCGTGGACAGGTCCAGGGGATCGGGCTTGAATCGTACTTCATGGATGTTCCGGTGTTGCAGATACCTGGCTCGGAGAGGCCGGAGGAGATATTGGTGTTCAGCGCCCATCTTGATCATCCGAAGGAATCAGCCAACGACAACGCCAGCGGCTCCGGGGCGCTGCTCGATATTGCCCGCGCGCTTAAAGAATTGACCGACAGCGGGAGGTTACCCAGGCCAAAACGTTCGCTCCGGTTCATCTGGATCCCGGAGTTTTACGGGACCATGGCGTACATCGATGCTCATCCGGAGATGGTCGGCGTGGAGCGTGGAGGGAAGTTCCTTGCCAACATGAACATGGACATGGTGGGGGAGAACACGGAACTGCTCCATTCAAAGTTGGTGTTGACCCGCACACCCCCTTCGATCCCTTCTGTTGTCAATGACGTCGTGGAGAATATGGCCCGGATGGTGGATGGCATGAACATCCGTACCCCGCGCGGAAGTTTATCCGAATTCAACTACCGGGTGACGGAGTATCAGGGGGGGAGCGACCACATGATGTTCAACGATCTGAAGATCCCTGGGATTATGTTCTCCCACGATCCGGACTACACCCACCACACATCGGAAGATACGCCGGATAAGGTTGACCCGGTCGAGTTGGAACGCTCAGAAATTATCGCCACCGGCACGATGATCTACCTGTCGAACCTCGACGCTTCCCAGGCGTTGGACGCAACGTACCTCACGGCGGCCGCGAGTGCAGGACGACTCGGGGTCGCAGCCAGGCGGGCGCAGCAAGTCCTTGTTTCTTCTTCGAATGCAACACGTGCCTGGGCTGAGGCTCAGAATATCCTCGATCAGGGCGTTGCGGTCGAGCAGCGGTCGGTCGCGTCGGTTCTCAATTTCAACTCGGGCGACGGGATTCGACGTGCCGTTGCGATGATGCAGCGACAACTGGCACAGCAGCACGAATCCCTGACGCAATCGCTGGGAGTCCTTGCAGCATCCAGTGGCGTGCGGGGAGGTCGTCCCCCCGTGCTCGATCCCAATCCTGACAGGCGTGTCCCGGTCCGACTCACCCGCGGTCCACTCTCTTCAGACGTTCCGTTCACGGCACTTCCTCCGGAGGCCCTGGTGTGGTACCGGGGTGAGGGCGCGCGCTTGAACGGCATGCACCGCTGGGAAATCGTCAATATGATGGACGGAAAACGGTCGGTATCGGAAATTAGAAATTTTGTCAGCGCCTACTATGGGGAAATCGAAACGGATCTTGTCGCGAGGTATGTGGAAGATTTGATCAAAGCCGGTGCCACACGATGGAAGTAAACCGGCATCGTTTGCTGTCATGAAGTTCTACCAACAGGAGAAGAACATGGAACATTTCAAACAAAGCATGTACGATCTGATTGTCGAGACCTCGACGAATCTTCCGCCCGATGTCCGGCGCGCCGTCAAGGGCGCGATGGAACGGGAAAAGCAGGGAAGCCAGTCCGATCTCGCTCTCAACACCATCGCGATCAATGTCGATATGGCGGCAACGAACTGCGGTCCCATCTGCCAGGATACCGGGATGCCGACGTTCGAGATCAAGACCCCCGTTGGGGCGAACCAGATTGTCATGAAGAAAGCGATCCTTGAAGCTGTGGCCGATGCGACGAAAGCGGGGAAGCTTCGGCCCAATTCGGTCGATTCCCTGACCGGGAAAAACAGCGGCAACAACCTGGGGGAGGGAACTCCCGTGATCCACTTTGAACAGTGGGAGAAGGACGATGTCGAGGTGAAACTTCTTCTGAAAGGAGGAGGGTGCGAGAACAAGAACATCCAATACTCGGTTCCGTGCGAGCTTCCCAACCTCGGTCGGGCAGACAGGACGCTGGACGGTGTTCGTAAATGCATCCTGCATGCGGTGTGGCAGGCGCAGGGGCAAGGGTGCAGTATCGGGGCCATTGGAGTGGCCATCGGTGGCGACCGGACCACTGGCTACGGGTTTGCCAAGCAGCAGCTCTTCCGCACCCTGGACGACATCAATCCAAACCCGGAGTTGGCAAAGCTCGAAAACTACATCCTGGAGAATGCCGACAAGTTGGGGATCGGGACGATGGGGTTCGGCGGCAATGCGACGCTGATAGGGTGCAAGATCGGTGCTTACAACAGGCTTCCGGCGTGCTTCTTCGTGAGCGTCGCTTACGATTGTTGGGCGTTCCGACGCCTCGGCATCGTGCTTGATGCCTCAAGCGGTAAAATAAAGCACTGGCTCTACAAGGATGACACCCCTGTCATGAAACTTGCACGGCAGGAGGAGCTGACGCTCACTGGCAGGGAGCTGCGGATGACGACGCCATTTTCAGAGGACCAGGTTCGAAATCTGAAAGTGGGGGATGTGGTTCTTTTGAACGGAATGCTCCACATGGGACGCGATGTTCTTCATCATCATCTTCTGACTCACGATTCCCCGGTCGATCTCAACGGCGGCGTGATCTATCACTGCGGTCCCGTTTGTCTGAAACAAGGGGATACATGGGTGATGAAAGCTGCCGGGCCGACCACCAGCATCCGCGAGGAGCCCTATCAGGGAACGATCATCAAAAAATTCGGAGTCCGCGCTGTGGTGGGAAAGGGGGGGATGGGACCGAAAACGCTTGCCGCTCTCAAGGAGCATGGGGCCGTGTACCTGAACGCCATCGGCGGTGCTGCACAATATTACGCCCGATGCATTGAGGAAGTGGAAGGGGTGGACCTGCTGGAATTTGGCGTCCCGGAAGCGATGTGGCACGTCCGGGTCAGGGACTTTCCCGCCATCGTCACCATGGATGCGCATGGCAACAGTCTCCACGCCGATGTGGAGAAATCTTCGGCAGGCGAGTTGGCAAAGCTTGCTGAAGTGGTGGTCGGTTAGCAGATTCCACGTTCTGATTCGGGATCCACAGAAAGAGGACGAGTCATGTCTATTATAACCATCGAGATTCTCTTCATCTTCCTGCTGACAATATGTAATGGTGTTTTTGCGATGTCTGAGATTGCGGTTGTCTCGGCGCGGAAGACCCGCTTGCAGCAATGGGCTGAGAGTGGTAACCGCAATGCGCGGCTCGCCCTGGATGTCTCGAATTCACCGGAAGAGTTTTTGTCGACAGTCCAGGTTGGAATCACCCTCATTGGGGTCCTGGCGGGCGCGTTGGGAGGTGCCACGATTGCTCAACATTTGGCCGTCGCCCTCGCGGCCACCCCGCTTCTCACACCGTACGCAGAGACTCTCGCTGTCGGTCTTGTGGTCATTGCCATCACCTATCTTTCTCTGATTCTGGGTGAGCTGGTTCCAAAGCGCATTGCCCTCAACAACCCCGAGCGCATAGCAACCTTCATAGCAAGGCCGATACGTTTCCTTTCCCGCGTGGCGTCCCCCGTTGTTTGGTTGCTTAGTGCTTCGACAAGGGGACTACTTTGGCTTTTTCACCTGCGACAAGCTCCCGAGTCCCCCATAACCGAAGAGGAGATCAGGATATTGCTGCGTCAGGGCGCGGATGTAGGCACCATTCGGAAGGATGAACGAGAAATCATCGAGCGAGTCTTTCTCCTCGGGGCCCGACGTGCCAGCACCATCATGACGACGCGGAAAGACCTTGTCGTTCTTTATACTTCAGATTCACTGCAAGAACTTCAGCAGAAAGTAGCCCAGACCGGCCATTCTCTGTTCCCATTATGTGAAGACTCCCTGGATAATGTACTCGGGGTCGTTCGTATACAGGAC
>DKJQ01000126.1 GCA_002454845.1 Ignavibacteria bacterium UBA6688 | reverse complement strand
ATGGTCTGCGAATGGGGCATGAGCGACAAACTGGGACCCCTGGCGTACGGGGCGAAGGAAGAAGAGCTCTTCCTGGGAAGAGAGATCACGCGCACACGAAATTTCAGCGAGAACACAGCCATCAGTATTGACGGAGAAATAAGGAAGATCATCAATACGTCGATGAAGCGATCGGAAAAGATTCTTCGGGTCGATATCGCGACTCTGCACAGGCTCGCCAACGAATTGCTCGAACGCGAGATCCTCGACTCGGACGAGATCGACAAGATCATCCGTGGAGAGACTCTTCCTCCCGCCGAGAAGCGCAACAACGGGCAACCGTCATCGACCGAAGCGCCCCCTGCGCAAACCTCCCCCCCGGACCAGGGGGAAGCCGGAAAGACGAAGAAGGGGGCATGAACGGTTCTCCTCATGAGGCGGTCGACCCACCGACCGGGGGCGTCGGCGAAGCGGGGCACCTTGAAGCAAAAGCGACGATCGATTTCCGCCACGAGCTTGTCCGTAAGTCCATTCACGTCACCTCCCTCTCGATCCCGATCATCTACTGGTTCATCACCTGGAAACTGGCCCTCATGATTCTGGTGCCGTTGGCACTTGCATTTCTGGCCACCGATCTTGCACGGTACTATCATCCCGGGGTGGGGGACCGGTTCTATCGCTGGTTCGGGTGGCTTCTCAGGAAACACGAATCCGATCACACCCGGAAAAGGCTGAACGGCGCCACCAACATCCTCCTCTCCGCTGTCTTGTGTGTCCTGATCTTCCCGAAACTGATAACCATCACCGCTTTTTCCATCCTGATCATTTCCGACACCTCCTCAGCCCTGATCGGCAGACGGTTCGGAAGAAGAAGGTTCTTTCATAAGAGCGTTGAAGGGGCCCTTGCGTTTTTTCTCACCGCTGTTCTCGTGGTGTTCGTGACGCCAAAAATCGATGGACTGCCCCTGGAATATGTTATCGGCATCATCGCCGCTGCGGTGGGCGCCATCACCGAATCGCTCTCCAGCACCATTGACGATAATATTGCGGTTCCGCTCAGCATTGGTTGTGTGATGTGGGGCCTCTACAGCCTCCTGCTCCCCGGGCTTGATTTATATAAGGTTCTTTAGTTCTTTACGACAATCGCAGGTTACCCCCCGCTTCCCTGAAATTCACGGAGACCGGTTACCATGAAGATCAAACAACTCTCAATTTTCTTGATCCTTCTCTTCCTTTCCCTGTCCGTCCCGGGCTGCGAGGTCCCCAAGCTCCAGGCGACGGGCGAGGATGACGAGATCATTGTTTTTGCCGACAGTCTTACGTGGGCCTCGCTCGAGGGACCACTTCGGAGGGTATTCGAGGATACTGTCTATACTCCGATTCCCGAACGGTGGTTCACACTCCGGAGAATGGATTTCAGCCAGTTCGGAGAATTCGAGAAGCACAAGAACAGGATCATTCTCGCATCGCTCAACGGGGAAGGCGAGGTCGGGGAGTATGTCCGGAATTCGCTCGACCCGAAGGTTCGGAGGCTTGTCGAGGAGCAAAAAGAGTTCTTTTTCACAAAATTCGATTCACGAGCCCGAAACCAGTTGCTGATGTTTCTTACCGGCATGGACCTCGCCTCCATGAACGCATCGATGGAACTCCATGCAACCGATCTCCTGTATTACTTCCAGAATATGGTTTTGAAGCGGGAAGCAGTGGCGCTGACGGAAGAACGCCGCTACCACAAGAAGGATATTGAAGCGAAGTTGGAGGAGCGCTACGACTGGACCATGACCATCCAGCATGATTACCACGTCGCGATCGATTCGGCGGATGCCCGGTTCTTCTGGGTCCGGCGGGCAACCCCGGCCGACATGGAACGGTGGATTTTTGTGCATTGGGTCGAAGCCCCGGATCCCACCATCCTGACCGACCGGTTCGTCCTTACCCTCAGAGATTCCCTCACAAGGCAATTCCTGCAAACCGTGGACAATGATGCGTACGTCCAGATTGCGCCTTACTACCTTACCATCGAGAGGGTGAATTTCCTTGATCGGTTTGCCTACGAGACTCGGGGAAACTGGCGGTTCAGCGATAAGACGGGGGGCGGGCCCTTCATCAACTACACTCTGTATGACGAAGGGACAAAACGTATTTACATGCTCGATGCTTCGATTTTCGCTCCGAGGGTGGAGAAGAAGAAACTTCTCTGGCAGGTGGATGCGTTACTAAGAACTTTCAGAACAACTCCGCAGGGTGCGAAGCAGGACTCATCTGTGGCCGCACCATAATCTGCACTCCAGGCTCCTGAGGATCAATCCCAAACTGATGGGAGAGTGGACTACCACTCAACAGGCACCGTTTTTTCCGTCCCGAATTTATCCTGGTACTTGACAAAACCCTTGTTGCGACCGAAACCGACAATCTTCATCAACACCTCTACATCGCGCTGGCAATACTCGGCGATCAGGTCCGTCCGGCCTTCCTTCCACCAACGTATTGCCTGAAGCCCGTCCGCTGACTTTCCCATCCCCAACGTCGCCTGTGCAATCGAATCGAGGCTTAACCTGTGCCCCAGCCTGCGCTTGAGGTCGGTCAGGACGTCGAAGGATCTTTTCATAATGACCGCATTATCGCCGTAGTGGCTTAAGACGCGGGAATCGAAGCCGTCGCCGTTGAAGCTGATAATGCGATCGTACCGGGAGAGATATTCGATGAGGCCGGGGGTTGCCGATTCATCCCAATGGCGGTACCCATCTTCCTCGCTCCAGGAAACGGCTACCGATACGAGCATCAAATGAATATTCCCCCATCCGCCGACTTCATCCGCGGAGCGTTGCGTCTCAATATCGTAAAATACCTCGGTGGCTAACGATCGGGTCCCGTTGGGTTTCATGCCTGCCCTCCGATGCTATCCCTGCTCCAACACGATGCCCCCTTCGGGGGGAACAACCTGTCCCGCACGCTGCATCCGTCGATAGACCTCCACAGCGATCACGACGCCGAGCACCATGAGAACGACGGCGATCACGGCCAGAAGATAGTTCCCGGAAGGGATATACTGCCATATCAATTGATAGCACAGGGCTCCGAACGTCGTTGCCAGCATAAACAATCCGGGAATGAGCGTATACTTGGTTGGACGTTTGTACCCGAACATGTAGGCCGTCACGACAAGAAGTGAAAGCGCTGCAATCATTTGGTTCGTCGCACCGAAGGCCGGCCACAAGACCCTCCAACTATTGCCGGCGGTTATGAGGTACGCAACGATCAAGCCGATCGCCGTCGCAACATACTTGTTGTTGAAGAACGGCACGTTCTTCCCGACCGATTCCGAGACGATATACCGCGTCAGGCGCGCACACGTATCGAGCGTGGTAAGGATGAAGGCGTTCAGCATCAGGATGCCAAACGCAATGCCATATTGAAGAGGAATCCCGAGGCTCTCCATCGCCCGTCCCATCGCCGTACCGAATGTGATGTTGGCCCCCTTCTCAGCAAGAAGCGTACTGAAGACGAATCCGGAAAGATCGGAGGTTGGTGCATGATCCCAGAACAGGACGCTCGAGACCAGCAGGATGACGATCATTGCCAGCGCCCCCTCCGTCAACATGCCGCCGAAGGTTATGATTTTGCCATCACTTTCTTTGCGAAGTTGTTTGGCGGACGTTCCACTGGAGACGACGGAATGAAAACCGGATACCGCTCCGCACGCCACTGTAATGAACAGGATCGGCCAGATCGGACCCTGCGTGCTGCTCACCCCGATAAATGCAGGCCCTGAGATTTCAGGCTGCAGCACCAGCAGCGAGACGAACGCGAGAGCGATACCGATAACCAGAATATACATCGATAGATAATCTCGCGGCTGGAGCAGGACCCAGACGGGAATTACCGATGCAACAAAGGAATAGAGGAAAGCAAAGATCAACCAGAATTCAAAACTAGCCTGAATCGGATTGAAATCACCGATGAGGATCAGCCCGAACATCCCTGCGAGTCCGATGATTGTACCAACCCAGACGTTCAGGTTACGACGATAGACGAAGAAACCGAACAAGAGGGCGAGGACCATCAGTCCGAGGGTCGGGACCACAATCTCCGGTTTCTCCGCGAGGGTCTGGGCCGTCAGCACGGCGAAGACTGCGATCACGAGGACAAGGGCCAGCCAGAGAAAGACGGAAAATATCCATCGTGCAGCGTTGGAAACATGCTGCTGCGCCAGCTCGGCAATCGAGACCCCTTTGCTGCGGACAGAAGTCATGAGAGCCGTATAGTCATGCACCGCCCCGATAAAGACGGAGCCGACAAGAATCCAGATAAGCGCGGGAAGCCAGCCGAAAAGAGAATACGCAAGGATTGGACCGACGATCGGTCCGGCCCCTGCAATAGAGGAAAAATGATGACCGAACAACAAGGCCGGGGCAGAAGGGACAAAATCAATATTATCCTTCATGGAGTTTGCAGGCGTGGGATTGGCATCGTTCGGTTTGACGAGCGTCCGTTCGATGAACCCACCGTACAGTTTGTACATAGCATAAAACCAGACCGCTCCCAAGACCCCGATCAGCGCCGCATTCAGCATAGTATTCCTCCGATGTAGTGGTTAAACCGTCCTATACTGGAAAGAAAACCCTTGAAATGCAACCCGGGGTTACTGCACTCCCGTGAAAAATCGCCCGAGACTCCACAGATAAAATGGGCTTACGATTTTCTTTCTAACATGTCCCTCGCCGCGATAAGGTGCACTCCCGCCCGTCCCATTTCTTCCAGAGCCTTTTGTCCATCGGTGGCCTGAACGTTGACGGCAGCGATCGCATCCGTGACCACATGGGTTGCAAATCCTTTGCTCGCCGCATCGAGGGCCGAGGCGCGAACGCAGTAATCGGTCGCAAGTCCGGCGATGTACAGTTCCGTGACACCCCGGGATCGAAGGTAAGCCTCCAGATTGACGTTCGTCGCTTCGAACGCTGAATACCCGTCATCGGCATTCCCGGTCCCTTTGAGAAATACCTGTTGGATCTTGTCGCTCCGGAGCCCGGGATGAAACTCGGCCCCGTTCGTCCCCTGCACGCAATGCACCGGCCACTTCTGAAAATGGACCGTATGACGCGGATGCCAGTCTTTCGACGCGACGATGACAGTGCACTCCGCAATAAGCCGATTGATGACCGGCACCACGGCATCCCCTTCCGGCACGGCGAGCGCCCCGTCGGGACAAAAGTCAATTTGAACATCGACAATCAATAATCCCTTCATGGACGGGTCCCTTCCTATCGCTGAAACTTCTTCTTGAATTCTTCCACGAGCGTTGTCCTTAGATGCATGAGAGCCGGGGTGATACCCACTTTATAAATATGGGGATATTCGAAGCGCTTATGCTCGGGGGCAAGCTGGGCAAGGCGCTCACGCGCATAGGCGGCGCTCTCCAGGGTCGATTGTGCGAGAACGATCTTCCCCGATTCCATCACCTTGTGGAGCAGCGGTTCCGAGGAGCATTCAAGGAGACTGCTGCGTTGCTCCGGAAAGAGCGGGTGCAGGATTGTGTCGGGCAACGCCTCGTCCACCAGCGCGACAGCATCGGCATAGAACAGCCCGTCCCCGTTCGTGGACCGGAAGACGTTCTTGACACCCGGCAGCGTGAGCTTGGTATAGTTTTCGGAGAACTTCAACCGGGGTTCTCCACCGCTCATCGAGAGTTTGTAAACGCCGTCAAGAGCCGAACTTGCCTGGCCGGTAACCAACCGCGTGCCGACCCCGAAAACATCAATCGGCGCTTCCTGCTCGACCAGCAAACTGCGGATGACATATTCGTCGAGTTGATTGGACACAACGATCTTGATATACGGCAGACCCGCCTCATCCAGCATCGCGCGCGCGTGCTTGCTCAAATAGGCAAGATCTCCGCTGTCCAGCCTGATCGCCAGGAGCCGGTGGCCCCTTGCTTCCAACTCCTTTGCGACGATGATGGCATTGGGGACGCCACTCTTCAGAGTATTATAGGTGTCGACGAGCAGCGAACACTTGTCGGGATAAATTTCCGCAAACTTACGGAAAGCGGAAAGCTCATCATCGAAACTCTGGACCCACGAATGCGCCTGCGTTCCCGACATCGCCAGGGCATAATGGAACGCAGTGTACACATTCGACGTCGCATCGACTCCTCCGATAATCGCCGCCTTCGACGCATGGATGCCCCCCAACCCCTGGGCGCGGCGTAAGCCAAAATCCAGAATCCGCCGGGTTCCGGCGGCGGTCCGGATGCGTGATGCTTTCGTCGCGATCAAGGACTCAAAGTTGATGAGATTCAGGAGCAGCGTTTCAATGATCTGCCCCTCGATGATGGTGCCCTCGACGCGGAGGATCGGTTCAACCGGAAAGACGACCTCTCCTTCCCTGACGGAGTAGATTGTTCCCCGGAATCGGAAAGTCCGGAGGAACTGAAGGAATTCATCCCGGAACCCCTGTTCTTTGAGAAACTCGATGTCCTCCGCTCCGAAGTGATACCCGTCGATGAGTTCCAGAACATCGCTCAAGCCGGCAAACAGTGTGTAGCCTCCGTTGAATGGATTTTCGCGGAAGAAATAATCGAAACAACTGCTGGTTTCCGCGCGGCCTGAGAGAAAATAGCCTTGCGCCATGGTCAACTGGTAATAATCGGTATACATCGCCGTATGCTTGTCGAGAAGGTCCATCTCGTGCGTTGTCATGAAAAGGCGTCCCGTAGTAACCGGATGTGTGGTGTTCCATTCCTGTAGGTGATCGCCACCACGTCGAACCGGCAAGTTTGCCTTTCGATTTGGTGCTCGTAGTAATATCCTTCTGCAACCCTGCGAATCTGATTCTGTTTTGCCGGCGTGACCGCTTCCTCCGGATCACCCAAGCGCGTTGAGCGCCGCAATTTCACCTCGACGAACACCAGCTCATTCCCTTCCCGGGCAACAAGATCGATCTCCCCGCGTCCATACCGATAGTTATGCTGAAGAATCGTGTATCCCTGTTGTTCCAGGTAGCGGGCGGCGAGCGCCTCCCCCTCGGCTCCTTGCTTTCGCCTGTTCATCCCCTGCGATCAGTCCCGTTGTGCAGCGTGAGCAACAAGAGAGAGCGGCGCCGCCGTGCCATCAATGGTGGGTTCGTTTGTCGAAACATCCCCCGGGTCATCACGGTAAACGATCGCCTTACTCTGAAAGTTCGCGAATGGACCGGCCTTAGTCAACTGCCGACCTTTCAGCCTGCAGGTCAGCGACCTTGAAACTCCGCCGGTGGATCTCACACAAACCGTTCTGTCGGATCGCTTCAACATGTTGCCTTGTTCCATATCCCTTATGCCGGGCAAACCCATATGCCGGGAAGAGTTTGTCATACTCTCGCATAAGACTGTCCCGCGTCACTTTCGCGACGATGGATGCGGCGGCGATGGTAAACGATCGCGCATCCCCCTTGATAATATTTTCAAATCGAATCGTCTCATGTCTGAAACTATTCCCATCTGCGAGAACCAGTGAAGGAACCATGGAGAGTTGGGCGATCGCCTTCGTCATGGCGAGAATCGACGCCTGGTAGATATTGATCCGGTCGATTTCTTCATGGCTCACGACACCAATTCCGATCCCGAGGGCCCGTTCGCGGATCAAAGGGAACAACTCTTCACGCCGGTGCTCCGAAAGCTTTTTTGAATCATCGACCCCCTCCAGATACGCTTCCTTTGGGAAGACGACCGCAGCAGCAACAACGGGACCCGCCAGGGGGCCCCTTCCGGCTTCATCAACCCCTGCGATGATATTGACCCCCTCGCTCCAATACCGTCGTTCAAAGAAGAGCATATTGCGCTCGGGCGGTATTTCGACCCCTTTCATGTCCATGGGTACGATCCGAGAGCAATGGCCACGATCCCCAAGATCATACTCAGCTTCAACAACCTGCTGACACGCGCAAGGCTCTTGGGGGTTCGCGTTTGCCACATGGAAATAATGGCGTAGAGCAACAGAATGTCGACCAGCAAGACCACGATAAAATAGACGGCGTCATACACGCCTTCAACATAGGGGGCGATCGTTGCTGCAATCAGGAGGGCCAGCACGACGCTGGCGGTTCCAAGAGTTGCAGACACTCCGTGGCGAACCGCCATCGTTCGCGCGCCGCCGCGGGCATCACCTTCCACATCCTCCGAATCCTTCACTAACTCCCGGGCAAGATTGACCAGGAAGGCGAAGAGCGCGGGGATCAGTACTTGTTGAACATTCCCGACCACATAACCTCCGTACACCAAAGCAAGTCCGGTAGCCAACGCAACAACCAGGTTTCCCCACAGGACCGTCCGTTTCAAAGACTTGCTGTACCAATAGAGCGTGACAACCCAGAAAAGAGAGATCGCAAAAGTATATGGTCCTATATAGGCGCTCGCCAACACGCCAAGGCTCGAGAGAATCCGCCAGGTCCACCATGCACCTTGCAGACCGACAGCTCCTCGCGCCAGCGGGCGATGGGGCTTGTTGATCCTGTCGATCGCCACATCAAAGTAGTCATTGATGGCATTTCCCCCCGCGGCAATCAACACTCCGGCCAACGAACCAAGCAGAACGAAGAGCCCCTGCTTTTCCGTCGCCCCGGCAAGGAGCGCCGCAATCGTAATCGTAATGAAAACGATTGCCCCATTCATGGGGCGGACCAATTGACCATAGGCTCTTATTGCTTCAAAATTCATTGATCAGCCTGAAGTGAAGTTTCGCCGTGCCAAACGTGTCCCCTTCGCCCAGGGCGAGACTAACACCGATGAGACCCAGCGCGGTATCAAGACGTATCCCGATGCCGTACCCGATCCTGGATTGTTCATGCTGGACCAAACCGACGGACGGACGGTCCGGCGTCATCATGTATGCTGCATCGACAAACCCGAAAGCGAACGACCGGGGCGAAACCAGTACCCGATACTCCGCGTTGACCCAGGCAAGCCGTGAGCCAAGAAACTCCCCTTCACGGTAGCCGCGCAACGTGGTTGTTCCCCCCAGACGGTAAAGGTCGCTGGGATCGAGGTCACCAGAACGAATTTCGCGGAGAAAAAGGGACGTTGCCACAACCTGTCGTGAGAACAGCGAAACGACGTACTCAAGATCCAACCTGGCCCTCTGGGTGGAACTCGAGCGATTGCCCTGAAGCGACGCAATGCCCCCAACCCGCTTGGAGCCGGTGTGGTACTCTGCCCGATACCGGATCCCGCTGGAGGGAGTCACCGGATCGTTCCAGGTATCGTAGAACACCGTCAACCCAACGCTTGTCGTCTTGCTGTCGGCGATGCGGCCTGCCCCCTGCCCTTCCGAAGGGACCACGCTGCTTTGTGAGAATGACGCCCCGACGGAAAATTCTTCCGTGATCATCAAATCTGCTGCAAGGCCATACTGGCGACGGACATAGATCGAATCCTGTTTTCGTTGTGCAAAATCGCCCTCGAGATTCAAAGGGAGGGATGCCACCCAGGGCTCAACATAACGGAGCTGAATATCCTGCGTGCCCCGCTCTTCACGCGACCATCGCGTGGAGAATCTGCGTCCGGTGCCAAGAATGTTGCGAAACTGGACCTGCACCAGCCCTGTGAGAAATCCCTGCTCCCCAGCCCGCGAAGCAGGGATATAGCCGACGATCCCATCGAAGTGATTGTAGCTCCCCTCGGTTACCTTGACCAGGAGGCCGGCGGATCCATCTTCATTGATGTACAGCTCGGGGAGAGAGACGCTGGAAAAAAGTTGCGATCTCTCCAGCCGTCGTTGAATCAGCAACGGGTACTCCCCACGAAAAACTCCCCCCTCCTTGAAACGTGATTCCCTCAGGATGGTGCGTGATGCGGTAGTCTCGTTCCCCTCGATACGCAACTCCCTCAACCGAACACTCTTTCCCTCAACCAGCTTCAGGATCACCGTGACGGAATCGACCTCCTCTCCCTCGTCGATGTCAAGAGCGTGCACCGAAATCGCGGCAAACGGGAAGCCCTGTTCTTCATAGAGGTTCAACAGCGTCTGGATGTCGGCCTCCAGGGCAGGCTGGCGGAACGGTTCCCCCGTGCGTGTCTGCATCGATCCCAAGAGGTCCGGCGGCAGACGTTCAGCCGTTCCCTCGACGGACAGGGATCGCACAACCGCGAGCCTCCCCTCATCAATGAAAAAGGTAAGCGCGACGCTCCGGCCATCCTCTTCGTGTTGTAGGGTGACCGAATCGACGGCAGCACCGAAATACCCTTCCCGGGCATAACGGGCGACAATAACTTCTAAGTCGGAAGCAAGCAGGGAATCATCGTACGGGCCTCCCACCCTGAGCTGCAACCACGAGACGACCTCTGCATCGCTCCGTCCACGATTCCCCTGCAGATGAAGATCGGAAATGATGGAGGATGGTTGTTGCGAAAAGGCCGTTCCACTCCACAGGATCGAGCACACCATGAAACGGAAAAAGCCAGGCGCGATGACCGCTCTGGCTTTTCCTTTTATCGACCGGTCCACCACGTTCAGCGGATCCTCCCCCATAAATCGGTGGTCGGGTATCGGAGGCGGTAATCGCCGAATCCCGTTTCATCGACAAAGACAAACTGCCTGTTCAACTGGTAATAATACCATACTTCGTACGGTTTGGCATTTTGATCGAACGGATGACGCTCGACATTTTCCGGAGCACCGAACCGGATATACACCATGCCCATATCGGTCCTCCACCCTTCCAGGTAGTGGGTGAAACTCTTGTTGGCATGCTCCACGCGCAGGTAGTATTCCTCCATCAGTTCGTTTCTCGGGGTCTGGGGATCGGGGTCGCGTTTGGACCAGAACTCCAGGAATCGGCGCCGCCTCTCCTCCTCACCCTCGGCATCACGAATGTACCGCAACTCGTTATCGCGCGCAATATACAGCAGTTGGTCGACGGCTTTGCTTAAGTCCAGCACGGCAGCCGGCAGGTCGTCCGTCCTGACGGAAAATGTCCGGGATGTTTGTGCAATCACTTCGCTGGAATCGCCTTCGGTCGGATGCACCTGCCGCGCATCGACCGTCAACACGTAGGTCCCTGTCGAAAGATTCAGCGGATCGATTTTCACGAAGGACTGGTTCTTATACTCCGGCGTCCCCTCGACTTGAACGTGGTGGAAAACCTCCTCGTTCTTCATCGATCGCACCTTCACCGTTAATTCAACGGAATCGGCCTTTGCGCGGTTATAGACTTCAAAAAAAGTGAAGAATCCGTCTGTTTGTTGGGCGACATTGCCGGAAACAATGGGCACGATACTTTTCCGTTCGCCATCCGTCGAGAGCCTGTTCACCAGCATGATATCACTCATACTGAGCGGGTCTTTGTTGAAATCCGTAACGACAAGCGCCCGGCGAATCTCAGAGGTCTTCTGCGATTCAAAATCACGCACCTGGATGAGCAAGTGGTACTGGCCCGGGTCGATATCGATACTCCTTTGCGTTAAACTGTAGAACCGGTTGGACGTCGTCCTGACAAAATTGTCCACGCGAACATCCTTGCTCCAGTTTTGTTCGAGGACGAGCTGTTCGGAAGGTGTGAACGCGCTTAAGGTCACATCGTACCGTCCGAAAAAATTATCCCCCTCCTTGGCAAACTTGATCGCCGTATGAGGGATTTGAACGTACATATCAATCCGTGATTTGTCTCCCTTATCGGAGGAATAACACATCGCATCGAAGAAGAACGTCGGAGGATCTTTTTCCACCCCCCGCCGCATTTCCACCTGTCCCCGGGCAATACCGGCACCGACAGTAGCAATCAACACCACCATCAAGAGCCTCCAGGGAAACCGAACCGAGAATTGCATGAGAACCCTTCCTTCCCCCACCCACCGGTGGAATCTAGACCGCTTCTGCATACAGATCGTATTCTGTTGCATCATCAACCCTGGCGTCACAGAAATCACCGACCCTCAGAGCTCCATCGTTTTTGACATAGACTTCCTGATCGATCTCCGGTGCATCCCATTCAGTCCGGCCTATGAGATGCTCCCCCTCGGTACGATCGAGCAACACCTTGACCGTCCGGCCTATCAACCCGTGGTTGCGCTCTTCTGAAATCTCCTGCTGGAGCTGCATAATAATCGAACGGCGTTCCTCTTTTACCTCAGATGGAACAGGATCCCCGAGGCCGTACGCGGAGGTCCCCTCCTCCCGGGAATAGGTGAAGACTCCGAGCCGATGGAATCGCATCTCACGGACAAAATCACACAGCACTTCAAAATCCCGCTCCGTCTCGTTGGGATATCCGACAATCAGGGTCGTGCGCAACGCGATTCCCGGAACCGACTCCTGAATAGTGTGGAGAAGGTCACGCAGAGCCCGGTTGGAAATACCGCGCCGCATGGACTTCAACACGTCATCGGAGGCATGCTGGACAGGGATGTCCATGTAGCGGCAGAGCTTGGGATAATCGCGGAACACATCCAGAACGCTTAAGGGGAACTTTGCCGGGTAGGCATACAGCAGCCGGATCCACTCGATCCCCTCCACGGCGGAAAGCTCCGCGAGCAGCGCATCCAGCGTTCGCCCTCCCTGGAGATCGAGGCCATAATAGGTCGTGTCCTGACCGATCACCATCAATTCCTTCACGCCACGGGAAGCAAGGTGACGCGCCTCGCGGACAATCTCAGCAAAAGGTTTGCTCCGATGTCCCCCGCGCATCAGGGGAATGGCACAAAAGGAACAGGGGTTATCGCATCCCTCGGAAATCTTCATATAGGCGAAGTGGGAGGGAGTGGTGAGCATCCGTTCCCCCAACAGCTCGACTTTGTAATCAATCCCAAGCTCCTTCACGACCTCTTTCAGGTGGTGGGATCCAAAGTAGGCGTCCACTTCTGGAATTTCCCGCCTGAGCTCTGCTGCAAACCGTTCAGACAGACAGCCCATGACGACTACTTTCCTGAGCTTTCCTTCCTGCTTCCGCCGGACCGCCTCAAGGATCGCGTCGATCGATTCCTGCTTCGCTGACTCGATAAAGCCGCATGTGTTGATGACCGCAATGTCAGCATCACCACCATCCTCCACAACCCTCACCTTGTTGCCGGCAAGTTGTCCGAGGAGGACTTCGCTATCGACGAGGTTTTTTGAGCACCCCATCGTTATCACGCTTATTGTTGGCACTCGTTGGTTCACGCCGCTCGGGCCCTCGATGTTCTGGATATACTGACGCCCTGGGGGGTCTCACTTCAACCCCAGAGAATGAGGCGGGTTACGAGAGCACCACAAAGTCGATGTAAAGATACACAAACGGGGATACAAATACCAGACTGTCGAACCGGTCGTAGAACCCGCCGTGACCGGGGATCAGACCGGAAGAGTCCTTCACCGCGACGTCGCGTTTAAACCGGGACTCGATAAGATCCCCCAGTTGGCCGAACAACCCGACGAAAAGGCCGAGGATGATCGCATCCTGCAAACCCAGGTACTCCAGAAATAATTCCCTCGCAGCGACCATCGTCAGGATCGCAGCCACAAAACCAAAGACGGCTCCTTCCCATGTTTTGCTGGGGCTGACGCGTTCGAATAGTTTATGCCTCCCAAACCGCACGCCACCGAAATAAGCCGCCGTGTCGCAGATCCAGATCGTCGCAAATAGTGAGACGATCGTATATCCTCCCCACCGATGAATCATGGCGAGTTGCACGTCATCCGCAAATCCTGTCTCGAAGAACTTATAGACGGGAAAGCCGTACGGAAACAGCTCGCGTGTGGAGATCAGCGTTCCATAGAAGAGTGAAATAATCATGACACCCAGGACCGTGGACGCAGTGTTGAACAGAGGCGATCCCTTCGTGCGAAACAGCTCCGCCAGAAGCACTGCCAGCAAGAACACTACCAGCACAACGAGGAGAAATTGCAGTTGCGAAAACATGGAGAGGTGAATTCCCCTGTCTGAGAAGAAACCGTATACCTCCACCTGGAAACGTTCGTACATGAAGGCAACGTTGACGACGAACCCCGCACCCAATCCGACCGCCTTCAGAGGAAACGCCCCTTTCCTCTCGGCAAGCCTGTAAAACTCATACAACGAGAGTCCCGAGATGAACGCCACGAGGGCGAGGAACCAATACCCTCCTGCCATGGCTGCCGCGACGATCACCGGAATAGCTAGCAAAGCCACCGCAACCCGACGGGGCAGAGTCTCGAACGCAGAGCTGGTCACGCTGACTCTCCTTTAAGAACTCGTTTGGGGGATATCGTCATCCAAAAGTCCGAGACGGATGAGAACCTGTCTCGCCTGATCACGATCCGGCCTTTTCACCATGATCCGGACCGGTGAATCAAACGCACTCCATGCAAGGCTGATGTGGCTCCCCGGAGAAAAGAACCGGGCGGCGATCCCGGCCGACCTCAGGTTCGCAAGATAGAGGTCCGCTTCAAAGTCCGACTGGCATCGATGGAGGGAAACCCACTCATTCCCGATCGTGATGTGATCGGTGGTATCGCAATAGAACTTTCCATCCCTGCTCAAGGCACAATCGCCACAGACCGGTTTCCCGCAGACACTGCAGACGGCCACAGCCGGTTGTCCGACATGGTTTTCACACTCGATCGGGGATGAGACGGTGGAATGTGGATCGAGGGTGCCGCACTGATCACAAAAAAAGGAATTTCCCATCAGCGCTACGCCACATTGAGGACAATCTGTCATGCGGGCTTCCGCGTGTTTGTATTGACTGACGCGGTGAAACGCCAGTAGAGAGAAAACGCCACCAGGAACAAGCCGACGAACAGCCCCAGTTGCCCGAACACGGCGGGGAGATACGCTTCGGATGCCTTCCCGCCGCCAAGCACCATATCCTCATCCATCCGGAAATAGCTCACGATGACTGCGAGAACATTATTCAAGAAGTGAATCGTCATGGCAATGACAAGGCTCCTGGATCGCATCCGCAAGAGGCCGAAGAAGACCCCGAGGCCCATGAGTGGCAAAAGTGCGAACGGGTTGAAATGGAACGCCCCGAAAATTAATCCGGAGATCACCGCAGCCCTGATTGGCTGAGCGACCCTTTCCAGTCCGGTTTGGATCAACCCCCGGAACATCAGTTCTTCCACGATGGAGGGAACGATCGCTACGACCAAAACAACGAAGGCGAGTTCCGGGAGTGACTCCGCGGTGACAAGAACCCTCACTGTCTGGTCCATGAGCTCTTTGATCGGTGCGAGCAAGGTATCGAATACTTCTGGGAGCGGGATTCGCTCCTGCAGGATCATGTAGGTCTGAAAGACCTGCTGCAGAAACAACAGGCTCAGGACAGCGAAGAACGTTTCTCCCCCCTTCGGCATCCTCCAGAGAAACACCTTGTCCAGCCGAACGCTCATCAGGGAGGCGAACACGATGGTAGGGACAAGAATAAAGAAGAGCTGCCCGCCGAGGGTGAACAGGCGGTGAAGCAGAACGTTCTCGCGGGTGACTTTCGACCCGACGATCAGGTAGGTGGCCGTACCGCCGACGATCTGGTAGAGCACGAAGACCACGAACAGGCAGCCGACCAGAAACAATACCGTCGGGACGTTATAACGCTCAAGAAATGACTCTTCGCTCCCGGGATCGTTCTGATGCTCCGACATGCTCTGGTTCGTGTCGGTCATGCCTTCAGATGCCTGGCTTTGATCATCGCGGCGAGCAACGGAACCATGATCTCATGGTGGCCCGTGAAACTGTAACCCCTTCCATTGCGCTGGGTCGGACGCTCCACGACATTCATCTGCGGACGATAATGGCGGATCATATCGAAATTCGCGGTGGAGAATCCCCGCACCCTGGAGCCGAGGTTTCGCGCAACGGTCAGCGCCTTCAGAAAAACCTCAGGCAGAATGACGGCTGAGCCGATATTCAACACCACCCCGCCCCCCGTCAAATCCCTGATCGAATGGGCAAGGATCTTAAAATCGCGGAAGGTCAATTCCCCCGTCGCGGCACCATCCATGGTCGGCTGTTGGTGCACGATGTCGGTTCCGATCGCTGCGTGAACCGTGACGGGAACACCGAGCCGGTAACATGACGCAAGAATACTGACTTCCCCGTATTTCCCCTTCTGGGCGATGATCTTCTTCGCCAACACCTCGCCATAGCCCTCATTGGACTGGCCAAACGCCTCGACGAGAGCCTTGTTGATGAATTCGCCGGTCTCCCGGGCCATGCCGAACCTGCCGTCAAGGATGTTAGTCGAAACATCCTCGGAAGTCTGTCCCCACATCGCGGTCTCGACGTCATGGATAGCGGCTGCGCTGTTCATCGCAACATGGGTCACGATCCCTCTCCGCACCAGGTCGATGATCACGGGAGACAATCCCACCTTCACCACATGGGCGCCCATCATCAGAATGACCGGTTTGTTCTTTTTGCGCGAGCGGACGATATCGCCCACCAGATCCCGGAGTTCGTTCCCGACCAGTATCTTCGGGAGCGAATCGATAAAATCGGTCAATCGGGCCGCATGGGGATGAAGGACCCGCGCAAAATCCTTCGGAGAGACCTTGCTCTTCCGGGTCTTGATGGAAATGGTCTTGACCCGTGCGAGGCTTACCTGTTTGTATTGAGACATACCCGCCTACTCTAGTTTTGCCCGTATGGGACCAGCCACACCGGAATATTCGCGCAACTCGGCATCAATGGAGCCGACGACCACCTTCGTACTCACCTTGACAGGAATTTTTCGCTCATCGTCGGTGAGCCAGATGATCACCCGCCCCTCGCTCTTGAACAATCCCCCCTCCTGGATGAGTGGCTCAACGATCACGCATCGAAACGTTCCGGCATCCACTTTGATTTGCTGGCGCCCCAGAAACTTGACGGCGAGGGTGTACGACGTGTCCTTGGTGAAATTGTACAGGATGGTTCGTTCACCCGGACGGGACGAGGAAAAATCCATGGTCCGGACAAAGTAGAATGCCGACACAACATCCTGGATGTAAGGCGGGATCGGGAATGTCCCCCCCTCGGTGATTGCGACATGGTTGACCTGGTCGAGAACCGCATCGTAATCACGGCTGTACTTCCCTTCACGGATCCTTTGAGAAAAGCGCCAGGGGAAGATCCCCTCCTTGTCGAGAATCGTTTCATAGCGATCATCAACTTTGTAAATCCATGAAAAGGAGGGTGTGGAATGGACCGTGAAGAGAACCTGATAGCATTCCCGGCCAAAGGCAGTGTCCATTTTGGGAATGGACATCACCGCTTCTCCGGCCGTGATGAACGAATACCCGACGTCGAACACCAACCGTTCTCCTGCGCGGAAGGCCGTCTGGGGAACAGTACGGATTGTGTCAACAGACTTCTGGCCCTCCCACGGAATTTCGCCCGCACGGACTTCGACGGAATCCTGTCCAGCACCGACGGAGCTGAACGCACAACACAGTATCGACCACCCCAGGAACCTCGTCATAAATTCGAAACCGCTTTCTCTTTCGTTCCATGAAGGAGCCGGAGAGCCCCTTCTGCCACATCTTTTTCAGCAATCTGTTCCATACAGTCGTTCCCCTGACAAGGTCCCCCCTTGCATCGGGGACACGACTGGCGATCGGCGACAAACACCATGCTCTTTTCCGTCCACGGTCCCCACCGTTTTGGACTGCATTCCGGAATCGGGGGATACAATCCAATCACGGGTGTTCCAACAGCAGCGGCAATGTGAAGGGGGCCGGTGGAATTGGCCACGACAAGGCCGGCCAGTTGCAGAAACCCCGACAATTCCAGCAACGTCAGTTCCCTCCGAAGAGGAATCGCTGTGTTTCCCGATTTCTGAACAACCGTTCTTACAAGCTGTTCCTCATTGCGGGTCCCCGTCACGACGACGCGATATCCCTTGTCAGACAGAATCCTGGCGAGACCCCCGAAATGTTCAGGACTCCAATCCCGCGCCGAACCACCGCTTCCGGGGTGGAGGACGACCACAACCTCGTCATCTGCAATTCCCAACCCTCTTCGTTCCTCCCTTGCCCTCTCAACGGCCCATCCGGGAACCAAGAGCGCGATGGATGGTTTTCCCCCCGGTGAACAACCGAGCACCTTCAGCAGTGAAAGATTGTATTCAAGTTCGTGTTTCTCTGCCGTTCGCCGATGCTCGTAGACTTTTCTATTGAAGAACAACGAATACCATCGGTAGCCCGTTCCCACCCGGAGAGGAATGCCTGCAAAAAAGACAAGCAGGGCGAGGCGAAACGTGGGATAGGATACCACGACCGCATCGAACCGTTCGGTCCGTAACTCGGAGAGCATGGCAAAGAACTGTTTCTCACGCCCCCCTTCATCATACAATACAATCGAATCCAACCCCTGATATCCATCCGCAATTTCCCGTGTGTACGTGCGAAGGAGCATCGATCTTCGGGCAGCGGGAAAACAATTGCGGAGCGCCGTTATCATCGGAAGTGAAAGGACGACATCACCGATCCGGTCGGTGCGGACAACGAGAATGTTGTGGAATTGCTTGTCTTTCACTTCGTTTTGACGGTTCAGCAAGGGCAATATACGGGAAGGTGGTTACAGTCGCAAGGAAGGAAAAAGCGGGTGGTGGTGCATAGTGTAGGGTGGTTGGCTTGACCAAGGAGAGATTCCCGACAAAAGCAATCGCGCCTGCCCGCCAAAGGGCGGTTGCCTACTTCGCCGAAGTAGCCTTTGGCTACGTAGGCCGGGCGGCCTGCAGGCGGGAATGACCTCTCCCTTTGTTTTGTCATGCGCGCGAATTTTGCGTCTTGTGTTCTGCCTTTTGAATCCCGCTTGGTGGGCGGAAACCTTAGAAGCGGGATAGGCGGGCATCCAGCTTGCACCACCACCGAAGGCAGGAATGGGCTTGTTGGCTCTTTGGATGATGGGGGGGGATGGGATCACCAATAATCCTGCAACACGGAAGAGTCGCGCGCCACCCGGGGGTCAGGAGATAAAGACCTTTGCCACATCAATCAACATAGATGGCCTGTTCCAGAGCGCGGTCCGGAAAATCCCTCCGACAGTCCTTTTTTCGTCGGGCAACCTGGATCCGCTCTCGCACAGGTTATTCAGCGTTTCATCGGAAAAATCCGAGATGGCTTCCTTGATCCTGTAGAAGACTTCATGTCTCCATCCCAAACGCTTCTGCCACCGTTTTCCATACTCAACAAGATGGGCAAGGTCGTGCTTCTGCACCGCCTCGGCGGCCACCTGTCCGGCGATCATACCACCGATCATGCCGCTGATGATCCCGCCGCCGGAAACGGGGTTCACCTGGTGTGCAGCGTCGCCGACCAGCAAGACATTATTCTTGACCACCTCATCGCACGTTTTGGCGCATGGCACCCCCCCCGCAATCCGGGTCAGGATCGCGGCGCGGGGATACATCCGATCGACAAATTCTTCGAGATACCGGACAGCCGACTTTTGTTTGGCGAGCTCGACGCTGATGCCGATGCCGACGTTTGCCGAGTCCTTCCCCTTCGGGAAGACCCAGAGGTAGCCTCCAGGCGCGACCGCTTCGCCAAAATAAAAATCCAGAATATCCTCATCCACCTTTACACCGCTGAGGGTGAACTGAGCGCAGCTCTCCATATCCCTGATATGGGTGGTGGTGTCGATCCCCGCCCATTTCCCAACCCGGCTCTCGACTCCATCGGCACCGATGACAACCTTCCCCTTGATTTCGACCTTTCGGTCCTTGATGGTCGCCCGCACCCCTTCAACGGTCCCATTATTCTTCATCAGGTCATAAACGTATGCCTTCGTGACAACTTCGGCCCCCTCCTTCACCGCGAGTTTCGCGAGCTCATAGTCGAAGATGCGCCTTTCAAGCACGTAGGCCAGACCGTCAAGCCGGGGAATAACAGACTGTCCGGAGGGGGAGATGAGGCGAAAACGATTGCACCGGGCGGCGATCCAACGGTCATCAGGTTCTATGAACTGAACGACGCCTTCATGGCTCACCGCCTCCCCGCATCGAACAGGGTAGCCGACATCCCGGTCTTTCTCAAGCATCAGGACGGATGCTCCCCCTGCCGCCGCGAAACGGGCGGCGGTTGAACCGGCTGGGCCGGCACCGACAACAATCACATCATAAGAATCGTTCATGATCGGGATTTAAAATGGCTACCTTCTGTCACCCCTTCGGGGTCGAAATTCGTTTTGTTCACGCTTGCAACAACAATATCATCCCTTCGGGATTATCTATGCCTATGTGAGAAGCCCGAAGGCCTCCAACCCAAACAAAAGATGAAACGACGTCTGAGAAGCCCGAAGGGCTTCAACATGAATAAACCCCGGATCAAGGTCAACGAGAACCCCGAAGGGGTTCAATAATGCCAAGTTACAACTGGCTTGGAAAAAGCCGCCGGTACCAATCTTCCAATGTCCGCTTGGTGACTTGGTCATATCTCTTTTCTTCTGTAGACGATCAAAACGATGGAGGATATTCCTGGGGGAGGGAAACCTCCGTCGGCAGATTCGTTATTCCCTCCCGGTGAAATTCGATCACCTCCCAGGGGCAGGCCCAAACGCATTTGCGGCAGTTGGTGCACCGCTCGTCGATGATTCTGATATTCGACTCAAGAAGCTCTATGGCGTCTTCGGGACAGACCCCGACGCAGCATCCGCAAAAATCGCATTTGCCGGGGACAATATGAATCATCAAGGGGGTGGTACGGGACACAGAATCTCCTTCCAGTTCCAAAAGATCTCAACGACGTGGGCTAAAATAGGAAGAGGTGGGATGAAATGCAACGCGAGCCTTACGTACCCCAGGGATCAATTCGACTTCAGGAACTCCGGGGACTCGGCTTCCTTCAGGAGACGGATCAATTCCTGATGCCGCTGGACAAACGGGATCGCATCGCCTCCGCGCTGCGACGCCTCACGCAGGAGTTTCTGATTCGCCTCGATCTGCCTGTGAAGCGACGTTTTCTTCAGAGCGGCGATTGCTCCACGGGCAACATCCCACGGGTCCGCATCCTCGATTCTCACTTCCATCGTCTCCCATTGCTTACTCAGCTCATACTTGCTCACGGCAATGTCGGTTAAGAGGCCTTTGAGAGCGGGATCGTCGATCTCACCGAGAAGTCCGGAAACCTCGGCCGACCCTGTCTCATCGAGATGTGCGAGGATCCGCTCCGCCAGTTTGTTGGCTTGCTCGTCTTCAATGTCGGCCAGGGTTATATGGGTAAAGATAAAATTGATCAAGCCGGGCTGGTTCTCGAGGAGGAGCTTCAAAACATCCCGCTCGGCGGCGCGTATCCCAACGGAGGCTGCGCGTGGGGCGGAACTCTCCTCAGAATCTCCCGGCGGCGGAGCCTCGCGATCGCTCCGTTCCGACTGAAACCGGCTTCCAGCAGTGGCTCGTTTCCCCTCACCGATCCACCGTTCCAGCTCACGAAACAAGACCGTCTCATAGATATCGTATTTAGCCGACACCTCTTTAATATAGAAATTTCGCTTCAATTCATCGGACATCTTCGCGATCGATTGGACGATGGAACGAACGGCCCCTGCTTTGCCATCCGGAGTGTTGAACGCTCCGGACCGGAGGAATTGCTTTGCCTTGAAGTCGATAAACGAAACCGACTGTTCGACCAGCTTCAGAAATTCCTTCCCGCCATTCTTCCGGACGAAGGAGTCGGGGTCCTCTCCCGCCGGCAACTCCACAATGCGTACTTCAAGGTCATGAGCAAGGACAACATCCATCCCGCGCAGCATAGCGTTCGCTCCAGCAGAATCAGAATCATACACGAGCGTGAGCCGTTTTGTGTAACGGGTGATCAGTTGGACCTGATCTTCGGTAAGGGCCGTTCCGCTGGAAGCAACGACGTTCTGGATGCCGGCCTGGTAGAGGGAGATGAGATCGGCGTACCCTTCCACCATCAAGGCATGTTCCGCCGAGCGGACTGCTTCTTTGGAGTGAAAGAGGCCGAACAGGACGCGGCTCTTGTTATAGATGGGGGTTTCCGGGGAGTTGATGTACTTTCCCTGGACCGGGTCGTCCTCGCGGATCTTGCGGGCGCCGAACCCGATCACACGACCGGAGGTGGAGAAGATCGGGAACATTGCCCGTCCACGAAAGTAATCGTATTGTCCCCCGTCATCGCGGCTTCGAAGCAATCCTGCCTTGAGGAGCGATTCCGGTTGGAGTCCCTCTTCTTTCGCCTTGTTGAGAAGAGCATCCCATGAGTTCATGGAATAGCCAAGGCCGAAAGTGCGGATGGTCTCTTCCGAGAATCCCCTCCCCCGGAAATACTCCATGGCTCCCCGACCTTCGTCGGTTTTTGTCAGATTGTTGTGGAAGAACAAACCTGCAAACCGGCAGGCGTTATAGAGATTCTCGATCTCGCTTTCGCGCTGCTCATCGGCCTGATTAAAGGTGAGCGTGATGCCCACCTTCTCCGCGAGAGTCCGGACCGCCTCGGTAAACGAGACTTTCTCCAACTCCATGACGAACGTGAAAACATTTCCCCCCTTCCCGCAACCGAAGCAATGATACACCTGCTTCTCAGCACTTACGGTAAAGGAGGGGGTCTTTTCCTGGTGGAAGGGGCAGAGACCGAGGAAGTTCTTCCCCCGCTTTTTCAGTCGTACATGCTGGGAGATGACATCGACGATGTCGTTGGCGGAGCGGATTTCTTCGATTTTTTCGGGTGGGATGCGCATAGAATGCCTGTAGGGCGACGATTCTCGACGCCCTACGCTCGACGCCCTACGGTTGAGAATATAGAGGATAAAGGAGGGACAAGCAAGGTAGGGTGCCGGAGGAATTTCGATGCGGATTGGGGGCGAATTGGTAGCAGGTTGGCGAGACAGCGTCTCGCC
>DKJQ01000173.1 GCA_002454845.1 Ignavibacteria bacterium UBA6688 | reverse complement strand
GGTGCATGGGGGAGACAGGCAGCGCGGCTGCCATGGCCGCAGGAGCAATTACCTTTCTCCTCGGGGGGAACGAAGCGCAGATCCTCGAGTCGGTTGGGTTCGCACTGAAAGCCTCCATGGGCCTCGTGTGCGATCCGGTGGGGGGATTGGTGGAGGAACCGTGCACGACCCGCAATGCGGTCGGTGTGGCCAACGCGTTCGTTTCCGCACAAATGGCGCTGGCGGGAATCGCAAGTCTCATACCGGCCGATGAAGTCATTGCCGCGACGAAAGAGGTGGGCGATCTGATGTCGCCACGCCTCAAAGAGTCCGGACAGGGAGGGCTCGCCAACACCAAGACCGGCAGGGAAATTCAGAAAAGAGTCTTCAAGTCCACCGAATAACGCATAATTCCGAATTGCCATGCGATTGCTTCTCTCTCTCCTCTTCTGTGCCCTCGTTACCGGGGTCACCGCCCAACCCATTCCCGAAGTCCAGCGTCAAATCTGGATGCTTCAGGATCAACGTTCGCTTGGCGATGGCAGGATCCTGGCGCACCTGATGAGCCCTGAAGAAACTATCCGATCCATGGCGGCACTGGCCCTGGCAAACATACAGGACTCAACCACGATCACACCACTCCTGCCATTGTTGAGCGATGCCTCGCCCCGGGCCCGGGGACTTGCAGCGTTCGCGCTCGGCCAAATCGGGAGCCATGCACCGCAGGACATGCTGGTTGCCCGGCTCGGGATTGAGACCGATTCAACGGTCCTGGCCAGGATTGTCGAGGCACTGGGGCGGATCGGCGACGAACGGGCACTCGATGCCGTTGTGGAATTCCAACCTTCCCCCAACCAGCCGGCTATCCTCGCCGACCGCGCTCTTGCGGTTGCCCGATTCGCCCTCCCTCCGCGAAACCTGAAAAATGAACGCTCGATGTGGTTCTGCTTTGATCTCTTGTACCATTCCGATGCAGAGGTCCGGTGGCGGGCGCTCTTTGCCCTCTGGAGAGCGGCGAGCCATGGCCTGATCGATGTGGAGATCTCGAAACGACGGGAGGATCTCCAGAAGATTGCAAACGATCCGAGTGCGGATGTCAGGATCAATTTTGCCACTCTCCTCGGTCGGACCCGCTCCACGGACGCCGTGGATCTGATTCGCGCGATGCTGCAGGCGGAGGCCCGGCTCGGCGATTGGCGCGTGCAGGTCCAGTTAGCCCGCGCCTGCGCAACCTTTCTTCCCAATGTTCCGGAGTTGATGAGGGACCTTCTCGGCTTCCTTGAATCCGCCAACGATCATGTCAAGATCGCTGCGCTCCAGGGTTTGATGGGATTGCCGCGGCAGACTGTTCTCGGGAACGCGGATAGTACGAGACTAAACCGCGCAGTGGTCAGGCTTGCAACGACCAAATCTCCTTCCGCAGAGCTCGTGCGGGGTGAAGCGCTTGTCGCCCTGGCGCGCCTTTATCCCGAAGAATTCAACAGGCGCAATTTTATGAAAGAGGAAGGTCTTTCGATCCGGGAGCAAACGAAAGTCATCGAGGGAATGAGCGCGATCGCGAACGTTCGCAGCATGGTGCAGGTCATGAGCTTTCTGGAAAGTGATACGGTCAGGGTTGCCATGGCGGGGTGGGACTTCATCCGCCGTTTCCTGACCGCTTCTACTGTTGCGAGGCTCCGCACGGAGGACTCCGACCTGCAGGAGGTCGGCACATGGCTTTATCAGAAGGCGTTGAGGTCACTGAAGCGGGGGGACATGGCCATCACGAAGCTTGTGGCCACAGCGCTGAGCGATACGGCCCTCTTTCAGGCTCTGGCGCGATACGGAGAAAACGATTCCCTTGTGCATGCCTTGATTGCATCATACCAGGTGCTCTCTTCGCCGGATGACGTTGAGGCGATGCAGGCTGTGGTCGAGGCGATGGGACGCATCGGCGATGAAAGGTTTGTTCCTACTTTGGGAGGTGCGCTCAAGGATCCCGATAAGACTGTTGCCACCAGGGCTGCGGCGGTGCTACAACAGATCACGGGGAAGGAGTACTCTTCTCTCATCCCCGCGGCAACGACGGCACTGACGACGGATTATGACTGGCCGGCATTGGAATCGATTGCACGCGAGCAGCCCATCACCATCCTTACGAACAAAGGGACGGTGAAACTGCGCCTGTTGCGTGATGAGGCTCCCTTTACCGTCCTGAGTTTTGTCAGGCTCGTTAAAAAGAAGTTTTACGACGGGTTGAGCTTCCATCGGGTCGTTCCGAATTTTGTCGTCCAGGGAGGCGATCCGCGTGGCGACGGATGGGGCGGACCCGGTTATGCCATCCGGTCGGAGTTTTCGCTCAGGAATTATGCCCGGGGAAGTGTGGGTATGGCAAGTGCGGGAAAGGATACGGAGGGATGCCAGTTCTTCCTTACGCATCTCCCCACTCCTCATCTGGATGGACGCTATACGATATTCGCTATCGTCAGTGACGGGATGGAAGTCGTGGACCGGCTTCAGGTGGGGGACACAATTCTGTCCATCACTCTGGATTGACGTTTAGTTCCTCTGGCGGTACTCGTCGTAGGTACTTTGATGTGACGGATCGGCCGCAACGAGCCGATCGTACACCGAGCGATCGGGATAGGGGAGAAAGGCATCGGCGATCTCCAGCGACTTGGCATCAAAAAATACTTTCACCAGGATGCTGCGGGGATCCTGATTCTTGCGGAGGTCGGCGATCGTTTCCACCGTCTGAAGGATATTCTCCAGCCCCTTCTGCGTCTCCGTCGTCAGCAAATCGATTCCGTCGAAATGGTACCGGTGAAAGGCCAGCCGGAAAGGCTGGTAGCGGAGGTTCATCAATTCGTCTGCGACGCCGAACCGGCTGTACGTTCCCGCCGATGAGACCTGCCAGTCTTTCGCGAATGCCGTCGAAGCGGCGAGGTTGCAGGTGTTCAGCGCTTTCTGAAGATACCGCGAGCCCGACTGTTCGTTATAGGTTTCAAGGTCCATCCCGACGATCAAATAGGCATAGTAATCAAGGAAGCCTGTCAGGGGCTCAAAGCGGAAGTCATCGCGGACCATTTGTTGATTCAGAACATAGATAAAATCCCATCGATCGTCGAAGAGCCGAAGCACTTGCGTATTACGGCCGGTCTTTTCGTTGGTGGTGCTGTTGTAGACAGGCCGCTGGCTGACGACGGCCACTTGTGCCGTGTAGCGGTTTTCTGCCGGCGCGGTGAGAAAGAAAATCGTCATGCTGCAATCGATCTTTTCCCCGCCAAAATCTTCATCACTCCACCGGGTATTGTTCAGGTAGCGCTCTACTTCTTCCTCAAAGCGCACGAGCAAATCACGCTGCGCCGATGGGATGTTTTCGAGGTTGACGGTCACGTCACAGTTCAACTCCTGTGCACTACCCCATATCGTAAACACCGCGAGCACAACGGCGAGACCTGCGAACTTCCTCATACTTCCTCCAGAAAGAACTTGCAAAAATATAGCCAATTTCTTATCTACCTACAAGAAAAAGCCCATGAAACACTCAAAGTTCATCCTCCTCGCACTCCCTCTCCTTCTCGGACTGAGTCGTACGCGCGCGGATGATAACGGTCGGGGCACAAAGGCGATCGCGCTCGGTAATGCATTCGTTGCCATTGCCGATAACGCATGGAGTCTGCGCTATAACCCTGCCGGTCTCGCACACCTCCGCGCTTTTCACGGTTCTGCGTTCTATGTCCCGGAACAGTTTGGGTTACCGGAGTTACGCACCGTCGCGGCCGCTGCCGCCATGCCATTGGGGTTCGGCGGGGTAGGGATGGCTGTTGACCAGTTCGGTTTCGATCTCTATCGGGAAACGCATGTCGCCGCAGGTGCCGGGACCACTCTTGAGGGGGGTGTTTCAGGAGGCCTGGCCATAAACCTCCATTCGTTTTCCATCGAACACTACGGCTCCACGCAGCGCGTGACACTTGATTTGGGACTGATGGCGGAGGCGGCCCCGGGGTTTGTTCTCGGGTTCGGGATGAAGAATGTGACGGGAACCTCGATCGGCCCTCTCGGGGAACGGCTTCCCCAGGTGTTCTCCCTCGGTTCCCTCTTTACACCTGTTCCGGATTGCTCCATCAGCGTCGAACTGGAAAAAGATACGCGGCATCCGTTCATGCTCAAGGCCGGGGTGGAACAATGGTTGTTTGATGCACTGGCTTTCCGTGTTGGAGTTTCGGACAACCCAAACAAGGTAGCGGCCGGATTTGCCGCTCGGACATCGGGTGTTGAATTTGCATACGCCGGTTACAGCCACAACCAGTTAGGTTGGACTCATCAACTGGAAATCTCCATTTGGTTTGACGAAAAATGAGGCACATCGTTGTTGTGCTGTTGGTCGTGTCGTTGGTGTTCATCGGTGTCGCCGCCCAGGAGAAACGGGATAGTACGCACACTCCGGACGATCTGGAACGCATGCTGGAGGAGAGTACACAGGATGCGGAAGACTCCCAGCTCCTTGAATTGCTCCATGCACTCGAACAAGATCCTCTCGACCCCAATACGGCCACCCCCGAAGAATTGCAGCAGCTTCCTGGTCTCACCTCGCTCATCGCATTGGTCATTGTCCGGACCCGGGAACTGGCTCCGTTCGAACGCATCGAAGACCTCCTCAGTGTCGAGGGGATGACGCAGGAACTCTTGACACGGTTTCGCCGGTTCCTTCATGTCGGCGCTTCCGTCACCCGCAAAGGGGGCATCGGACTTGGTGCCATCCGATTTCGGTCGAGAGTAACGCAGGATCTTCAACAGCGCAGGGGATTCACCGAGGGTACGTATCCTGGCTCTCAGCAGAAAGTATACCACCGCCTCGTCGTTCGTTCCACCGACCTGAGTTCCTTTCAGGGAGTCTCCTCCAACGGGCGACCCACCCGGTCATGGCTTGAGGCGGGTATAATCATGGAGAGGGATGCAGGGGAACAATCGTTGAGTGATTTTATCGCGGGATATCTT
>DKJQ01000171.1 GCA_002454845.1 Ignavibacteria bacterium UBA6688 | reverse complement strand
TCATCAAGCAAATAGTCAAGTTCAGAGTGGCAGAAAACACGAAGAAGGGAAGAAAGTAAAGGTCTCAAGTACGTTGCCCGACACACCAGGCAGGAAACCTCTTTTTTAAGAGACGGCTGTAGTCGTTGCACTGTGGTTTGCCAGAGCGCCCGAAGAAGCCGGAAGCACCCCGGCCAATGCTGAACGGGTAAGGCTGAATGAAACTTTAGCACGTTTTCGATTTCCACCCCCACCACACCACTATGAGTTGTCATCCGTTCGTCAAGATGAAGGAATCACGATGAAATATCTCTGTTTGGCATATGAGGAGGAGAGTACGTTGAACGCGCTTTCCCGGAGCGAGTGGGATGTTCTGAGGCGCGAAACTCTGGACTACGTTGAAGAGCTTCGGACCCGCGGCACCCTGATCGCCGCGGAACCGCTTCAGAGCGTCCGGACTGCTGCCACCGTGCGCGTGCGAGCCGGGAAGGTGTCCATCACCGACGGACCTTTTGCCGAAACGAAAGAGACGTTGGGGGGCTTCTTTATGATCGAGTCAAGGGACTTGCAGGAGGCTATCGGGATCGCCTCGAAGTGGCCCTCCGCGCGCCTGGGAAGTATCGAAGTCCGACCGCTTGACGAGGGATTGAACGAGGAACGCCGGTACGAAGAATTCACCCCCCGGTAGGTCCAAACGTATCAATCACCTTCCCGCGGACATAAAGTCTGGGGCTACCACGTTTACTTTTCATTCAGGAGAATCCATGAAATACATTTGTCTCGGTTACATAGGGGAAGAGCTCTGGGAGGGGATGTCCGAAAGCGCAAAGAACGCGTTTATGGACCAGTGCATCGCCTACGACGAGACTCTGCGCAAGAACGGTCACATGATAGGCGGCGAGGCGCTCGAAGGGCCCCGGAACGCCGTCACCCTGCGCAGCCATGACGGCAGGGTCTCTGTTACCGATGGCCCTTTTGCCGAAACGAAAGAATATCTGGGAGGCATTATGGTGCTCGGGGCGCGGGATCTGAACCACGCCATCCAGCTCATGTCCAATCATCCGTCGACGCTGATGGGCGGAACCTGGGAAATTCGGCCTGCCGCGGATTTATCAGCTATGGTTGCTGAGAGCGAGCGGCGGCGATCAATTCAACAAGGAGGATGAATATGAAGAAAGTTCTGTTGTGGATACTCGGGGTGCTTGTGGTCCTCGTGGTGGCGATTCTCGCGTTCGCCGCGACCAAACCCGACACGTTCCACGTCGAACGCACGGCTACCATCAACGCTCCACCGGAGAAGATCTTCGCTCTCATCAACGATTTCCACCGATGGGAATCCTGGTCCCCGTACGAGAGACGGGATCCCGCAATGAACAGAATCCACCGCGGCGCGGTAAGCGGTTCCGGGGCTGTGTACGAGTGGGATGGCAACTCCGACGTTGGAGCCGGGCGGATGGAAATCCTCGAGGCCACTTCCCCCTCCAAAATCACGATCAGATTGAATTTCATGCGACCTTTTGAAAATGAAAGCACCGCAGAGTTCACGCTGGAACCCACAGACAGCTCCACGAACATCACGTGGGCCATGCACGGACCTAATCTGTATATCGGGAAAGTCCTGAGCGTCTTTTTCAGCATGGACGGTATGGTCGGCAAAGACTTCGAGGCCGGCCTTTCCAACCTGAAGTCCCTTACCGAGGAGTGATTCGAGAACTCAGGCATCAGTAAAGAAGAGGTGCCATGAAAACTGAAATGAACCCTTTTCTCACACATCGATGAGGGCACGTGTATGATCACGTTTAAAAGCATCGGAGCCGTCCTGGCGGGATTCTTGACTGTTGTTGTCTTGTCGATCGGGACCGATTTTGTTTTGGAATCGCTCGGCCTCTTTCCACCGCAGAATGAACCCGCCTCATACACCTGGGGGATGCTCCTGGTCGCGCTGATCTACCGGATGTGTTTTACGGTGGCAGGCGGCTACGTTACGGCAAAACTGGCGCCGGCCCACCCGATGCGGCATGTCATCATTCTCGGAATCATCGGCATGACGGTGGGAACCCTGGGCGCGATCGTCACGTGGGACATGACGCCTGAACATTGGTACCCGGTTGCACTCGTCATCACGGCGCTGCCGTGCACATGGTTTGGAGGCCGATTGCACTCCAACAATCAGCAAAACCCTGGGACCCCATAAAGGAGTCGGTATGCAAAAGATCACACCATTCCTCTGGTTCGATAATCAGGCTGAGGAGGCGGCAACATTCTACACCTCCATCTTCAAAGACACCAAAATCCTGAACGTTACCCGCTATGGCAAAGAGGGCTTTGAGATCCACCGCAGACCCGAGGGAACAGCCATGACCGTGTCGTTCGAACTCTTTGGACAAGCATTTACGGCTCTCAACGGCGGACCGGTTTTCAAATTCAACGAATCCATCTCGTTCATCGTTAGCTGTGATTCACAGGAAGAGGTGGACTACTACTGGGAAAAACTCTCTGAAGGTGGGGATGAGAAGGCACAACAATGCGGCTGGTTGAAGGACCGGTTTGGCCTTTCGTGGCAGATCGTCCCAACGGCATTGGGTAAACTATTGGGAGACAAGGATCCTCAGAAGTCGGGAAAAGTCATGAGTGCCATGCTTCAAATGAAGAAGATCGACATCAAGGCGTTGCACCATGCGTATGACGGGCGATAGCAGGCCGTGGGAGGAGTTTCAAAGGGCTCTTCCGGGACCTTCGGAAAGTTCTTGACGCAGTGAATATTTTTTCCCAGATTGATTTTCCCAAAAGCCCTGCCACAGGCTCCGTCCAAGGATTTCAAACTGCAGTGATGATGCTATGAAATACATGCTGTTGGTGTACCTTGATGAGAAAGCCCTGACCGACTCTGAGCGTGAGGAATGCTATGTGGAGTCAGCACAACTCGCGCAATCACTCCATGCCAACGGGCAACATTTCGACGCCTCCCCGCTCCACCCCACCGCTCTGGCCACGAGCGTCCGTATGCGCAACGGGAAGCGGATGGTGACCGACGGTCCTTTCGCGGAAACGCGGGAACAGCTTGGCGGTTATTACCTGATCGATGCAAAAAACCTCGACGACGCAATCGATGTCGCCGCGCGGGTTCCCGTGGCGCGCATGGGGACCATTGAAATCCGGCCTGTGATGGAAATTGCGGGTCTCCCGGACACGGAGTGACGATTCCGCCCGAACAAAAGCATTCTCAACGACTCATCTCACCACATACCCATCAAGGAGGAAATCATGGGCGCAGTACGTGTCTTAGCCGGAACCCGGAAGGGGGCTTTTGTCCTTACCTCGGACGGCAAACGGAAAACATGGGACGTTCAGGGCCCGTTCTTTGGCGGCTGGGAGATCTACCACATGAAAGGCTCCCCCGCCGATCTGAACAGACTGTATGTTTCGCAAACCAGCGGCTGGTTCGGACAGATCATTCAACGCTCCGACGACGGCGGCAAGACGTGGCATCAGCCGGGACTCAGACCCGGGGAGCCGACAACAACTCCGGATGGCATGCCTGTCGCCGAGAGCAACAAGTTCATGTACGACACGTCACCAGAAACAGGCAAGCCGCTCACGACGCACCAGTTCTACGACGGCACGCAACACCCATGGGAGTTCAAGCGTGTCTGGCACCTTGAACCATCGCTGACCGACCCCGATACTGTTTATGCCGGTGTCGAAGACGCGGCCCTGTTCCGGACAACCGACGGAGGCCAATCATGGCACGAACTGGCCGGCTTGCGAGGTCATGCTTCGGGGCCGCAATGGACACCCGGCGCCGGCGGTTTGGGACTTCATTCGATCATTCTCGACCAGTCCAACCCGAAGCGCATGTACATTGCCATCTCCGCGGCGGGAGTGTTCAGAACCGATGACGGCGGCACCACCTGGAAGCCGATCAACCGCGGCCTACGTTCGCAGTATATCCCCGACCCGGATGCCGAGGTCGGCCATTGCGTTCATCGGATCGCCATGCACCCGACAAAGCCCAACGTTCTCTTCATGCAGAAGCACTGGGATGTGATGCGGAGCGACGATGCGGGCGAATCGTGGCATGAGGTAAGCGGGAACCTCCCCAGCGATTTCGGATTCGTGATCGACGTTCATGCCCATGAACCGGAGACGATCTTCGTCGTCCCGATCAAGAGCGATTCCGAGCACTATCCGCCCGATGGGAAACTACGCGTGTACCGGAGCCGGACCGGAGGAAACACCTGGGAGGCGCTTACGAGCGGTCTCCCGCAAAAAGACTGTTATGTAAATGTTCTGCGGGACGCCATGGCGGTGGATACCCTCGACCCGTGCGGCGTCTATTTCGGCACCACTGGTGGACAGGTGTACGGATCGACCGATGGAGGGGATAGTTGGGCTCCGATCGTCCGTGATCTCCCAGCCGTGCTTTCTGTCGAAGTTCAGGCCTTGTCATGATTCGTGTCGTCATCCCCTATCATTTGCGGACTCTCGCAAACGTCAGTGGCGAAGTGGAGCTCGACGTGAAGGGTCCGGCTACGATCCGTTCGGTTCTCGAGACACTTGAAGGACGGTATCCCATGCTGCGCGGAACGATCCGGGATCACGGGACACTGCAGCGTCGCCCGTTCCTCCGGTACTTCGCATGTGAAGAGGACATGTCCCTTGAGGCACCGGACACTCCGCTTCCCGAGAGGGTTGTATCAGGGGCTGAACCATTTCTTATCATAGGCGCCATCGCCGGCGGCTAATCCACCCACTCTTTGAAAAATCAGGAGGAACATCCCATGGCATACGTTGACGGGTTCGTCATACCGATCAAGAAGAAAAACATGCAGGCCTATCGCCGCATGGCAAAAAAGGCGGGAAAGATCTGGCATGAATATGGAGCGCTCGACTACAAGGAATGCCTTGGAGATGACCTGAAGGTCAAGGGCATCACGTCGTTCCTTCGTCTGTCCAAATGCAGGCCGGGCGAGACGGTGGTCTTCTCGTGGATCGTTTACAAGTCGAAAGCCCACCGCGACAGCGTCAACGCGAAGATCATGAAAGACCCGCGCATTGCGGCCATGATGGAGCCCGGGTCACAAATATTCGACCCCAAACGAATGGCCTATGGCGGGTTCAAGGTTCTTGTCGATCTCTGATGCATGCTTTCACTCCTCGTTATGATACGGACGCTCGACAGAAGCCTGAATAAACCTGATCCCCAGGAAGAAGATGACCACGATGGATCCCCCTGACCATGATTCGCAGCACTGGCCGGGGGAGCTTCCTCGCAAGATCGACCCAATCCCCATTCCTCCCATCGGAGGTGTGGCAGGATCCTTCCGGAAGAAGAGGGTTTCGATCAGCCCACCGTTCCGATACCTTGCCGCTCACCTGCTCTTTTCCCTGTCTTCCAGCTTCCCACGCAACGCCTGCAACGGTGGCAGGCCGTACCCACGATCGTGGAACCACACTACTTTCCCTTCTTCATCCAGCAAGACAACCCGCGCGTTCCGTGGGTTTTCGGTTCCCGTCCACTCCGCCAGTTTTTTCCCATCGCTTCCATAGACCGTGACGACATCCTTCCACGATTCCTGCGGGATTCCCTTCCTCATGCCGCCGTCGATCCTTTCTTTCAACAATGAAGGAATCAGCCCCGGGATCGTCGGGATTTCGTAGACCGGCGGAAGATCCAGGTCCGCAGTGAAAAAACCGACGCCCCAGCGATCGATGTCGAACTGGGCATTCTGATCATATGCCAGGATAAGGATGACCGGTTTCCCTTTGAACGAATCGGGGAGGACATATTGCCCGCCGGCCAGCGATGTTCCGCTCACACGTGGAAATTGTTCCCCTTCAGGCATTCTGTTCGGAAGCGTGGAGCCACATCCGAAGAAAGAAACAAGAGCAAGGATGATGATAAAGATATTGATATTCATGAGAATCTCCTTGAGAAAGTATCAACGTTGTTGGGTCGGGTATAGACC
>DKJQ01000117.1 GCA_002454845.1 Ignavibacteria bacterium UBA6688 | reverse complement strand
TTCAAGTTCCCCGGGTTTACCTACACGGGCAACTCGCCCCACTCATCCCTGCCTGCCCTCAAACAGGAAGGTTGCATCTCGTGCCACATGGCAGATGCGACGGCTGGATCCGGTATCGCGGGTGGCCACACGATGAATTTACGCTATGAGTTCCACGGAGCCCCCGCCTCGCTTTTGAACGGCTGTAACCAATCCGGCTGCCACGCCAGTATTACGACACTGGATTACAAGGGCGTTCAAACAGCGGTGCATGCCAACCTGGATACCCTGCAAACCTTGCTTATCAACAAGGGATGGCTTGAGGGCAATCCGGCATCAGCCAACTACCTGCAGGCGAAGCTCACGGGCGGTCGCCTGGTGATCAAACCGGCAAACAGGTCCGGTGCCTTGTACAACTATTTCTTCATCGAGCATGACTTGAGCCAGGGGGTCCATAACACGAAGTATGCGCTCGAATTGCTTCGTTCATCTATCGAGGAGCTACGGAAACCGTAGCCGAAAGCACGAAGGTGGACGATGAGTCCACCTTCGGCGTTTATATTCAGCACATTCACACCGAAAGAGGGGTTTAGCGCTATGGCTGGACAAGTATTGCTCTGGTTGGGATTTGCCGCGGCGGCTGTTTCTGGTTTTGCGTACTACCGGACGGCAATGAAAAAACAGTATGCTCTCAGACTTGCACGAAGGTCATTCGGCCTGATGGCCGCAAGCGTTGTCACGGCTTCCGTTCTCCTGATGGTGTATATCCTCCGGCACCAGTTTGAGTACGCCTATATCTACGCGTACAGCTCCACGGATCTGGCAAAGGAACTCCTGGTGACGACGTTCTGGGCAGGACAAGAGGGGAGCTTCCTGTTCTGGGCTCTTTGCAGCGCGTTGATCGGGATCGCGCTGCAACGATACACGCAAAAGCACAAGGTCGAATTTGAAGTCATGGCCGTCTACGGGTTTGTCCAGGCATTCCTCATGCTCCTGCTGATCGCGAAATCACCGTTCAAATATATCTGGGATGCCTATCCTGAACAGATGGCGGTGGGAGCGATACCACCGGAGGGAAAGGGACTGAACCCTCTGCTGCAAAATTTCTGGATGATTATCCATCCCCCTATATTGTTTGTCGGCTTCGCGGCCATGGCAGTTCCATTCTGCTTTGCCGCTGCGGCATTGTGGCGACGGACGTACAACGAGTGGGTCCCCAACGCCCTGCCATGGGTTCTCTTCGGCGTCCTCTGGCTGGGGGCTGGAATCATCATTGGTGGATACTGGGCATACGGCGTGCTGGGCTGGGGAGGATGGTGGGGATGGGATCCGGTTGAAAATTCTTCGCTGATTCCCTGGATCACCGGAATAGCACTGCTGCATACGCTCGTGGTTCAGAAACTGACCGGAAATCTTGTGCGCACGAATTTCTTCCTGGCCATTCTGACATTTTCGCTCGTGGTCTATAGTACGTTCCTCACCCGGAGCGGAATTCTGGGATCCGCGTCTGTTCACTCCTTCACCGATCCCGGATCGTTTGTCTATACGCTCCTGGCGGCCTGGCTCGTCGGCAGTGCCGGACTCGGCTTTGGGTTGCTCGCCAAACGTTGGTCGGAACTGAAACGGCTCGCGGGCAAGGTGGGGATGTTGACCCGCGAATCGCTGATCTCCATCATGACGGCCGCGCTCGCGGCAAGTGCCATCATCATTTTCTTCGGAACGAGCTGGCCGATTGTCGGCAACTCGAGTGTCGATCCATCGTTCTATGATAGGATGAACCTGCCGATCGCCATCGCCCTCGGTTTCGTGCTGGGGATCAGCCTGCTGGTGATGTGGCGGCAGGAATCAGCGCAAGGTCTTCTGAATCGCGCTTCGTTTGCCGTTGGCGGTTCGGCCCTCGTTGTCATCGGTCTCCTGTTCGCCGGTTTGGATGACTGGTCGATGGGTCTCCTGGCATTTGCGTCGCTCTTTGCATTTTTTGTGAACCTTACGCATGGTTATCGATTGAGCAAACAGGGATGGTTCATGGTCGGCGGACCGCTGGCTCATATCGGTCTTGCCCTCCTTTTCCTTGGTATCATCGGTTCCGGGTTCTATGGACAAAAAGCGACAACATCCCTGACCCAGGGTGAGCCGAAGGAGGTCCTCGGCCACATGCTGACCTACACCGGCTCCCAGCCAACCGAGGATGGAAAGTGGAAGTTCACGGTTACGGCGGAACACGCAGGCAGTTCGTTCCTCCTCGAACCGGTGATGTTCAAAAGCACGTACAATGACCAAATCATGAGGAACCCCGATTACGCGACGTTCCTGACGAAAGATTTTTACATCGAGCCCGTCTCCCTTGAGAAGGGGGCGGTGACCGATCATACACACGATACCTTCGAGCTTCAGAAAGGAATCCCGATAACTATTGCCGATATGACGGTCACGTTTGTCCGGTTTGATATGAACCAGCATGGG
The DNA here is from genome assembly GCA_002454845.1 of Ignavibacteria bacterium UBA6688. Taxonomy (GTDB): domain Bacteria; phylum Bacteroidota; class Ignavibacteria; order UBA10030; family UBA10030; genus UBA6688. The sequence goes on along the minus strand of DKJQ01000117.1, from coordinate 5,159 downwards.
ATGGAGGGCATGACGGGAGGGGAAGGATTTCCCGTCGGGGCGGTCCTGGAAGTTGTGCGCGGCGGCAAGAAGGAAACGGTGACTGCCGTAACGTTGTACAAGGAAGGGCAACAGCCTGAATTCAAACCGGCCATGCTGAAAGATGGGAAGACAGGATTTTCAATGCTGAGCATGAATATTAACCCTGAGAATAAAACCTCCTCCATCCGGGTTGATGTCGCAGGGCTCCATGATCACGCGGAACAACCGGCCGGACCGGATATGCTGGTCATCGAGGCGAGCGTCAAACCCTTCGTAAGTTTGATTTGGGTCGCTGCAACCTTGATGTCCGTCGGTTTAATCCTTTCGATCGTGAGCAAACTACGGACGGCGCGGCTCGAGCGGGAAATAAAAATCCAGAGTGACCAGAAACGGGGGAATGGCAAACACCGACCGGTGCAGGAGAAAGAACTGGTATGAAATGACCGTGTGATTCATGCCTCCACTGAAATGGTGGCTTCGTACCCCGGAGCCGCAGAGATCTTCTCTGCGGCTCTTCTCTTTCCGTCGTTTGGGAACACCACCCGAAGATTTCTCAATTGTGAGAACCCCCGTCATCTACCTTCTTCAAATCCGTGTCTATCCCTATGAGTTCAGCCTTTCCAAACGGCACGCTTTTTGACCCTCCCCGTGTACTTTTCCTCATCCATCATCACCACCACTGAAGGAATCGTATGGACATCGGCATTCTCAAAGAAGACGGCATCGATGAGCGGAGGGTTGCCCTTTCTCCCGTCGGCGTCCAAACGCTTATTGGAGCAGGCAACACCGTGTACATCGAAAAACAGGCAGGGTCGTCCGCGGTCTTTCAGGATGAGGAGTACCGGGATGCCGGAGCCCTGATAAGTTACAGCGCGGAAGAGGTTATCAACCGGTCACAGATGGTTCTGAAGGTGTCGCCGCCGACCGATTTTGAACTCAGCATGTTCAGTCCCGGACAGGTCTTGCTTTCGTTCCTGCACCTTGCCGTTTCCCAGAGGAGACTCATTGAGATTCTCCTGGAGCAGAAGGTGACTGCCGTCAGCTACGAGTTGATTGAAAATTCCGCCGGGGTTCTTTCAGTTCTGCAGGTCATGAGTGAGATTGCCGGCCAACTTGCCATTCAGGTCGGTGCCCATCATTTGCAGGGACGTGATGGGGGGCGCGGCATTCTCCTTGGGAGCATACCGGGCGTTCCTCCTGCATCCGTTGTGATCCTGGGGGCAGGGACTGTTGGGAAGACGTCTGCGCGCGTAGCGTTGGGGATGGGAGCAAACGTGACCGTGCTGGACAGGGAAGTCTCCCGGCTACGAGAACTCGAGCACCTGTTCCAGTGGCGTATCACCACAGCGATGGCAACAAAACCGAATATCGCCAAGGCAGTGCGGTTTGCCGATCTGGTGGTCGGTGCCGTTCTTTTGAAGGGCGAAAAGGCTCCCCACCTTGTGACCGAGGACATGGTACGGGATATGAAGGTCGGTTCGGTCATCGTTGACGCCTCTATTGATCAGGGAGGGTGCGTGGAAACAAGCCGGCTCACTTCGATCGGGGATCCGGTGTTCATTCGTCATGGCGTCATTCACTATTGCGTTCCCAATATGACCGCGTCCGTTGCACGAACGGCAACGGCGGCCCTGACCAATGCCTTGTTGCCGTACCTCATGGAGATCACAGACGGGGGACTTCTGAACGCCCTCCGCCGCGACGCGGGCCTGGTCAAAGGGGTTTGCACCTACGACGGGAACTGCACGAATGAAGCCGTCGCGAAGGTTTTCGATCTAAAACCGGCGCAGTTGTCGTACCTGGTTTCGGGATTCGCGAAACACTCATCCAATTAACGAACATGACCTGGCTCGAACATTATAAATCAAAAGTCGTTTCCCTGGAAGAAGCAGTATCGGTTGTAAAGTCCGGGGACCGGATCTTCATCAGTGGCAATGCCGCCACTCCCTCTTTATTGACGAGCGGACTCGTCCTGAGAAAGGACGACCTGTTCAATGTCGAGATTAACCATGTCCTGCTCCTTGGTGACGATCCGCTCTCCCGGCCTGAGATGGACGGTCATTTCCGCCATAACTCCCTCTTTGTGGGTGCTGCAGACCGGAAGGCTATCAGCGACGGACGGTCGGCGTATGTGCCGGTCCATCTCTCCAACATCCCGTCCTTATTTACCGATCGCATCATACCTCTGGATGTGGCGTTTATTCACCTCTCACCCCCGGACGAGCATGGGTTCATGAGCTTTGGGGTTGAATGTGCCGCTTCGAAAGCTGCTGCGGAGAGCGCGGCGATCGTCGTGGCGCAGGTGAACGAGAAGATGCCGCGGACCCTTGGGGATGTGTTCATCCATAGTTCCCGCGTTGACAAGATTGTCGAGTGTTCCGAACCGCTCGAAACCCTCAGGGAGGAAGGATCGACGGAGATCGAACGGCAGATTGCCTCGCATATTGCCGGCCTGATCGAAGATGGTTCAACCCTGCAGCTCGGAATCGGCGGAATTCCCGATGCGGTGCTTTCCCTGCTGGAGGGAAAGCGTGACCTGGGCATCCATACGGAAATGGTTTCCGATGGCGTCGTCAAGGCAATCGATCGCGGGATCATCACGAACCAGAAGAAGACACTTCATCCCGGGAAGGTGATTGCAACGTTCGTCCTCGGATCGGAACATTTGTACCGGTATGTCCATAACAATCCGCTCTTTGAACTTCACCCGTGTAATTATACCAACGATCCGTTCATCATCGCTCAGAATGCGAAGATGGTTGCCATCAATTCGGCGATCGAGGTCGATATCACGGGACAGGTTTGTTCCGATTCGATCGGCGGCCGGATCTACAGCGGATTTGGCGGGCAGGTAGATTTTATTCGCGGTGCCTCCTATTCCAAAGGTGGGAAGCCGATTATAGCGCTTCCCTCCACCACGCGGGATGGCTCCATTTCGCGCATCGTTTTCCAGCTTAAACCGGGGGCGGGGGTTGTCACCTCGCGGGCGGATGTCCATTATGTGGTCACGGAGTTCGGTGTCGCCTCCCTGCACGGCAGGAACCTGGTGCAGCGGGCAGAAGCCCTGCTCGCGATCACTCATCCGGATTTTCGGCCGGAATTGGAGGCCGTGTTGCGCGAGTCGGCAAACTATAAACAGTTACATACGATGGACTCCGAACCGTCCATTTGATTCGAAGTCGGTGTCAAAACGATCGAACATCCCGGAGAGGAGGTCGATCAGAAATCGAGGCTTGTATGAACTCTGGACGCAGTTACATTTTTGGACCGGTCCCGTCGCGTCGTCTCGGGAGATCCCTCGGGGTTGATGTTATTCCCCATAAACTGTGCAATCTTGATTGCGTGTACTGTGAGGTCGGTCCCACCGATAAGCGGGCGATGCGCCGCCAGGAATATTGTCCTGCCGACGGCATCATTGCAGAATTAAAGGAGGCTCTGGCGGAGCAACCGGAAATCGATACGATTACATTTTCCGGGGCAGGAGAGCCGACGCTGAATTCGAAACTTGGCGAGATCATCCATGCCACCAAGGGCCTCTCTGCTCTCCCGGTAGCAGTGCTCACGAATGGGACCCTTCTGTACCTGGAGGCTGTTCGGAACGACCTCAAGGAGGCGGACATCGTTCTTCCCTCGCTCGACGCGGTTTCTTCGCGGATGTTCGGGATGGTGAATCGTCCTCATCCCGCTCTCCAGATTGAAACGATTATCGAAGGGCTGAAGACGTTCCGGAAGGAATTTCACGGACAGATCTGGCTGGAAATTCTTTTTGTGAAGGGGTTGAACGATGAGCGTTCCGAAGTAGAGAGGCTGAGGCGCGCGGTGCGCGAAATCCAGCCGGACAAAGTACAGTTGAACACCATCATCCGGCCCCCGACGAATGCCGTATTTGAGCCCGTGGCGGAAAAGGAACTGTTCAGACTGCGGGAATTGTTTGGTGAGACGTGTGAGGTGATAGGGGTCAGCGGTGCGAGGCCGGTCACCGCGCAGCATCGGGTCAATCACGAGGAAATCCTTGCCGCCCTGCATCGCCGGGCGATGACCCTCGACGAACTTGCGCGCGCACTCGGGTTGTCGCATCTCGATGTCCTCATTTCTTTGGGGATTATGGAAGAAGAAGGACTCATCGATTCGTTCTTCTACTATGACCGGAAGCACTACAGGGCGATCGAGGAGCAGGAGGGAAACCCGGTCCGCAACATGTCATTCAAGATACATCTTAACTAATGGGACGAGGGTTCATGGTGGGCGAAGACGTGACGTGGAGCCAGAAGGAGGCTGAAGCGGATTTGATCCGGCAGGCCCGCGAGGGGGATGAGGGCGCTTTTACGGACCTCATGAAACAATACCAGTCCATCGTGCTGAACTTTGCCCACAAGGTTTGTCGCGACCAGGCGAAGGCGGAGGAGACGTTCCAGGATACCTTCATCAATGTTTACCAGAAGCTTTCGCAGTTTGACGGAAGGTCAAAGTTCTCCACGTGGCTGTATTCTATTGTGACGAACAACTGTTTGATGAAGCGTCGCCGTCGCAAGATCGATGAGAAAATGCAGGCGTACGATGAATTTCCGGTGGGGAAGGAAGGAGCCGAACCGGCGTTCCAGGTCGCCGACCCCGGCCACGGTCCGATGCAAACGTTGATGAATAAAGAGCTCCAGGATCATCTGGACAGGGCAATCCTCAGACTTCCGATGGAATACCGTGTGGTTTTTATCCTGAGGGACCTGGAGGAAAACAGCAACGAGGAGACCGCCGCCATCCTTGGGATTTCGGCGGAAGCGACCAAATCCCGTCTCCGCCGGGCGCGGGCATTCCTGCGTCAACAACTGAACGAATATGTAGCGGAATAGAGAATGCAGTGTACAGAGGTATATCGCTTTCTGATCGAAGAACTGGACGAGCATCTCGATGAACCGTCCCGCACAATGATTCGGGAGCATTTGACTGGGTGTAGAGATTGTACAAGGATGCTGGATTCTTTGAAAAAGACGGTGCTCTTGTACAAGTCGCAGCCGGGGCTTCTTGTTCAACAGTCCCTCACTGCTCACGTGCTTGAGGCGATTCAGCGTTCCAAGCCTCAATCCCCCCCCACACCCGAGTGTCTCGGTTCAGAAATACATTGAATATGTCCCCAAGATGAG
>DKJQ01000113.1 GCA_002454845.1 Ignavibacteria bacterium UBA6688 | reverse complement strand
GCGAAGGGGTCGGGAAGGAAGCGATGGCGATCGAGTTTGCCCGGGTTCTGAATTGTGAGAAGAAACAACCGACAGCGTGCGGTGCATGCGCGAGTTGCCGGAAAACGAACCCGCTGCAGCATCCCAATATCAGACTCATCTTCCCCCTCCCGGTGGGGAAATCCGAGAAGTCGGGCGACGATCCGATCCGTGTTCTGAGCGAGGAGCAGGTGGCTTCGGTCCAGGAACAACTTCGTCTCAAGGCACTGGACCCGTATTACCACATAGCTGTTCCCAAAGCAAATTTTATCAAGGTCAACAGCGTCCGTTTTGTGCGTCGGCAGGCCGCCATGTCGCGGTTTGAAGGGGGGAAAAACGTTTTCATCATTTCTCCCGCTGACGCGATGAATGCAGAGGCCGGCAACTCACTGCTCAAGACCCTCGAAGAGCCCCCCTCCGATTCGGTTTTTGTTCTGACAACATCCCGGCGGCAGCAGTTACTCCCCACCATTCTTTCCCGATGCCAGCTTGTGCAGTTCGATCCTCTGAGTGAGGAGGAACTCCGCGAGGCGCTGATCGCGCGCATGGAGGTCGAGCCGGACCAGGCCGTACTGGTCGCGCGTCTATCGGAAGGAAGTTATTCGACAGCCGTCGAGATGCTCTCCGTTGACATGGTCCGCGAACGGGAAGGTGTTGTTCAGTTCCTTCGCCTGGTTCTGGGATCGCAGCGTGCTGCACTGGCAAAAGAAATCGAGGCGATCGGTTCGACGGGTGACCGCTCGGTCGTGGTGCGTTGGCTTAAGTTGCTTCAGGCATGGCTGCGCGACGCGTTGGTGTTGCGCGATCTTGGAGAGGGAGGGATGCCTGGCGGCGATCCCTCCGCGGAGCTGGCCAGTTTTGTTTCAAAATTTCCCCAGGCGGATCTCCCCGAAGCGCTTGAGTGTGTCGAACGGAGCATTGCTCTTGTTGACAAAAATGTCTACCTTCCTCTTATTCTCACAGGATTATCCATCGATTTGCATCGCACACTCGTCCCGCAACGATAACCTACCTTGAAAAAGACCTTCCAGCGCACCCTCGTCACGGCTGCACTTCCGTACGCAAACGGGGTGCTTCATCTGGGCCATCTTGCCGGTGCGTATTTACCTGCCGACCTCTACGTCCGGTACCTCCGGTCCCGAAAGCGCGACGTGGTCTTCATCTGCGGTTCGGATGAGCATGGCGTTGCCATTACGGTCACTGCCGAGAAGGAACATATCACGCCCCAAGCGGTCGTCGATCGGTACCACCCGATGAACAAGTCCGCTTTTGAAGCGTTCGGGATGAGTTTCGACAATTATTCGCGCACATCACTTCCCGTTCATCACAGGACCGCCCGCGAGTTCTTTACCCACTTGCATCGACAGGGAGTGCTGAAGGAAAAAGAGGAACTTCAGCTTTATTGCGAAAAGGACGGGATGTTTCTCGCCGACCGTTATGTCGAGGGAACCTGTCCGAATTGCAAATACATCCAGGCGCGTGGCGACCAGTGCGAAAATTGCGGGACCTGGCTGAACCAGACCGAACTGGTGGATCCCAAGTGCAAGTTGTGCGGCACCACTCCCGTGGTTCGCAAGACGACCCATTGGTATTTTCCGCTGGGCGATTTTCAAAAACGACTCCAGGCGTTTATCGAGGAGCGCTCGAAAAGGGACGGTTGGAAGGACAACGTGCTTCGCTATTGTGAAAGTTGGTTCAAAGCGGGGCTGCAGGACCGGGCCGTGACCCGCGATCTGAACTGGGGGGTCCAGGTTCCGGTAGCGGGGTATGAGAACAAGGTAATCTATGTCTGGTTTGATGCCGTCCTGGGGTATATCTCTTCCACCATGGAATGGGCGGAGCAACGTGGCACGCCGGATCTCTGGAAGTCGTACTGGCAACAGGACGACACCAAGTATGTCGCCTTCATCGGGAAGGATAACGTGGTGTTCCACTGCATCGTCTTTCCTGCGATGCTCATGGCCTGGAACGATGGGGGAGGAGAGCAATTCATCCTTCCGGAAAATGTTCCGGCAAACGAGTTCCTGAATTTCGAAGGGCAAAAATTTTCGAAAAGCCGGGGCTGGGGAATCGATCTCCAGGAGTTCCAGAAGTATTTTCCCGCGGACCCGCTCCGGTATACCCTTGCTCTCAATTTGCCCGAATCGCGCGACAGCGATTTCTATTTGAAAGATTTCCAGGCGCGAACCAACAACGAGCTGGCCGACATCTTCGGCAATTTCATCAACCGGACGCTCGCCTTCGCCGAAAAGAACTTCAAGGGGACTGTCCCCCCGCTGGGCCCGCCCGGCAAGATCGACAAGGAGATGATCGCAACCCTGAAAAGCCTGCCGGGAACAATAGGCGACCTGTATGAGCGGTACAAGTTTCGCGAGGGCGTGATCGAAACGATGAACCTTGCCCGGGCCGCAAACAAATACTTTAACGACAGCGAGCCATGGAAGACCTCGAAAGCGAACCCAGGGCAATGCGCGACAACACTCCACATCTGCCTCCAGGTCGTTCGCTCTCTTGCCATCCTGTTCGAACCCGTGGTTCCGTTTACCGCCCAGAGACTCTGGTCCGTCTTAAACCTCCCCGGAACTCCTTCAACGACCGGCTGGGACAGCGCCGGTGCACTTGGTCTCGCAGCAGGCCACACACTCCATAAAGCGGAAATCCTTGTCATGAAAATCGAAGATCAACAGATTGAGAACGTTGTCCAGGCGTTGAGTGGTGGCGCCCCGGCGTCTCCAGTCCCTGTGCCAACCCCCGGGTTCAAACCGACCATTTCGCTGGATGAGTTCAAAAAAATCGACCTCCGGGTTGCCAAGGTCCTTGAGGCGGAAAAGGTCCCGAAATCAGAGAAGCTCCTCAAACTCCAGATCGAGATTGGTGCGGAGAAGAGGCAAATCCTTGCAGGGATCGCACAACATTACAAGCCGGAGGATCTCGTCGGTAAATCCATCGTTGTGGTTGCGAATCTTCAGGCGGCAAAGCTCATGGGACACGAATCACAGGGAATGTTGCTCGCCGCGAATGACGCGAACGGAAAGGTGACGGTTGTCCTGGTGAGTGAGGATGTCCCGGGCGGAAGCGTTGTCCGGTAGCCGGTGTTGCCGACGAGCAGGCTGTTGCTCTGGCAGGCCCGATCATGAACGATCGGGCTTTTTCTTGTCACGAACGATACTTTGCCCCCCCAATGTGGCCCTCAACACAAAGCCCACTTGAGCGATGATACGGAGGGTGCTGTGTTCTCATCGGGTCAACGCTGTTTGTTGCTTGCAGTGACTTTTTCCCCTATATTAAGACCACTTTTTGACTCACCATGCACAGGTTACGAGTTTTGTCCCAACGAATCCGAACGTTCTTCAATTTTGTCAAAATCGAGCACACGTTGTTCTCGCTGCCGCTTATTTACAGCGGGGCCTTTCTCGCTGCGAAGGAACCCCCCTCGGCATTGTTACTCGTGCTCATTTTAACCGCAGCGACAGGCGCCCGGACCGCGGCCCTCGCTCTGAACCGGATCATCGACCGGGAGATCGACCGTCGCAACCCCAGGACCGCCATCCGTGAGCTGGCAAGCGGCCGGATGAGTATTTCCGAGGGCTTGGTCGTGTTGACTGTCGGAATTGCCATGTACCTTGGTTCCGCCGCGCTGATTTCCCCTTTTTGCCTTCTTCTTTCTCCGCTGCCGCTTCTGGTCTTTACGATCTATCCCTATATGAAGCGGTTCACCGTGCTGGCCCATTTCGGTGTCGGCCTTGGATTGGCGATGGCGCCGTTGGGGGGATGGTTTGCCGTTCAACAGTCGGCCGAGAAC
>DKJQ01000378.1 GCA_002454845.1 Ignavibacteria bacterium UBA6688 | reverse complement strand
CAGAGTTTCTTTATGAAACTGGTTTTAGGATTAAGGAGGAGGAGGATCCCAATCACGTCCCGGCGTATGCAGGAAAGAGGGTAAGTTATCACGACGCCTGCCATCTTGTTCACACACAAAAAATCAGTCTTCAACCCAGGGAACTGCTTCGATCCATACCCGCAATTGAATATCTGGAGCTCCCAGAGTCAACCTGGTGTTGTGGGAGCGCCGGAATCTACAATATTGTAAGATACGACGATTCCATGAAGCTTCTCGACCGGAAGGTGGAAAACGTTAAGAGGATCATGCCAGATATTATTGTCGCGGGCAACCCGGGTTGCCTGGTTCAAATGCAATACGGCATGGCAAAGCATGGATTGCACGTGGAGGTGATGCATACGGCGACCTTCTTACGGAGGGCCTGTGGTGCGTAAACGAAGGCTTCGGGTCTATCTCTCCGGCGGAATGGAGTATGCCCGGGGCGAGGGGGCTGATTGGCGTCTGGAGATCGAAGAATGGCTCAACAAAGTTCTGAATCAGAAGGTCTTTAATCCAAACAAGGAAAGCGCTAAGTACCTTTCAGCCAGATCCCTGAAAGCGGATTTTCGTGATCTCAAGAAGACTGATACTCAGCGGTTTATGAAGGTGGTCCGGGGTATGGTTGTCCTGGACAGCCATGAAATAGCGCGTCGCTCCGATTATCTCATTTGCTATTGGGATCGAAGTGCGGTCAAGGGAGCAGGGACACAGGGAGAAGTAACGCTTGCAAAATACTTCGGAAAGCCTGTCTACCTTGTGTCAAAGTTACCGCTCAGCAAAATCCCGGGCTGGGTTTTAGGGTGCACGTCGCGGACTTTTTCTTCGTTCGATGATTTGAAAGTCTTTCTCCAGAGGCACTATCCATAGACAGATCATACTTTATACTTTCATACTAGGGCCTTTACCTGTTTACTTTTAACGCATTATCGCCTTGTAAGTAAATATCTTTCTCAAGATGTTCAGTCATCAATTCCAATTTCTTCATCGGTATTCTCACCTTTTATGGAGGAGGTTTCAAATGGATGGTTCAATGAAACGGAGGGACTTCATCAAGTCTGCAACATTTGCAGGAGCGGCAACAATGCTTGGTGAAGGGCTCTCAGGAATCGGTCAAGTGGCAGCACAATCGAAGACTGCGATCAAGCCTGTCGTCATCTCGAGCCAGAATGGCCTGAAAGCGACCGCCAGGGCCATGGAGATGATCAAAGAGGGGAACGATGCCTTGGACGCGGTCATCGCCTGTGTGAATATTGTCGAGGACGATCCTAACGACATGAGCGTAGGCTATGGAGGGCTGCCCAATGAGGAGGGGGTTGTGGAGTTGGATTCTTCCGTTATGCATGGTCCCACCGGGCGAGGCGGAGCTGTCGCCGCGATCCGCAATATCAAGAACCCCTCCAAGGTTGCTCGATTGGTGATGGAGAGAACGGATCACGTTCTGATTGTTGGCGAGGGAGCATTGCGGTTTGCCAAGGCTCATGGATTTAAGGAGGAGGATCTCTTGACGAAGGAGTCGCGGGAAGTCTGGTTGAAATGGAAAGAGACGATGAGTACTGATGATGACTGGCTCCCTCCTCATGACCTGGACTCAAAAGACATCGGGGAAGGTCTTAAGTCAGCCATACGAACTACTGGCACCATCAACTGTAATGCCGTAGATCTTAAAGGGAATATTTCAGGTGTAACAACCACCAGTGGATTGGCCTGGAAGATCCCCGGAAGGGTCGGCGACTCGCCAATTCTAGGCGCGGGACTTTACGTTAACAATGAAGTTGGGGCTGCAGGTTCAACAGGAAGAGGGGAAGCCAATCTCCTCGCATGCAGCAGTGTTATGATCGTCGAGTACATGAGTCAGGGGAAATCCCCGGAGCAGGCATGTCTCATGGCATGCGAACGGATTGCCCGCCAGACAAAAATGAAGCGTTTGCTCGATGATCAGGGGCGGCCAAAGTTTAATGTAAATTTCTACGCGATCAACAAGAGGGGCGAATACGGCGGGGCGGCCATTTGGAGCGGACCCAGGTTCGCCGTCAACACAGGAGAGGTAGAAAGCCGGCTCGAGAGTTGTGCCTACCTGTACAAGCGGGAGGCCCGCAACTAGTGTCGGTCAGGCAAAACGAAGGGACGAGACACTGTCTGGCAGGACGGTCGAGGCAAGCCATGAGCCTCTTGCAAGGTAAGATTCGCCAGTTGGGAGGGCGCTGACCGGAGATGCCCTGGGCTCTATCGTTAATCCTTACTATCGTTGTCCCGCTTGTCGCGATTTCGATTTATCTCGGTAGAAGGATCCTGCGTGCGCTGGTCACTGTCACAGGATGGGAGTATAAGAAGACCAGGCGGCGCATGGTCTGGTTCTTCATCTTCATCAACCTTCTTCCGGCGGTCTATCTCCTGGCGTACCTGGTCATTGGCAGGGCTGGTACGTCTCTTTTCAACGGGGATAGTCTTCTGATCGACGTTGTGTTGGCCTACCCGTTCTGGATGGGACTCGCACTCTTAACACAGCTCTTCCTGGTATTCCTACCCCTCGATCTTATCAGGTTGTTGTTCCTGCCTCTCATCCGTAAGAACAGGGAACGCTGGAGTGCCAGAGAACCTCGGCTGATTCTGACCGTCACCGTCCTCGTTGTCTGCTACGGAATCTTCACGCTTGTCACGAATACCTGGACAGTTCGTACCGTCCAGCACACTGTTCAGCTACCGGAGGGATTTGGAGGATTGGATGGAGTGAGGATCGCCCTAATCTCCGATGTGCAGGCCGACGGGAGGACCGGAGAATGGAAATTGAACCGCTACGTTGATAAAGTCAACGCCTTACAACCGGATCTCATTCTCAATGCAGGGGATGTCGTTACGTCGGGGCGTCAGTATATCGGGATGGCGGTTTCACTCCTGGGCAAACTTCAAGCTCCCTACGGAGTGATCTCCATCGTCGGAGATCATGATTTCTTTTCCAATAAGGCTATGGTGGTGGATGGTCTTCGTGAAAACGGTATCACAGTTGTTGAGGACTCGACCGTCATGTTGAAAATCAATGACACACCTCTCACGATTACCGGAATCACCTACACGTATCGACAGAGGCCTGGGCCGGAAGTGCTGCAGAAACAAGGATCAATCGTCGACGGTGGGTACAAGATATTCCTCGTGCATCAACCTGCCGAACGACTGGTTGAGTTTGCTGCACAGCATGGGTACCGTCTCTTTCTGGCCGGACACACACATGGAGGCGGCATCACTCTCGGAATTCCCGGGCTCTTTATGGTTGCTCCGGCCTCGTTTGAAAGCCGGTACGTGAGTGGGTTTTATGAGGTGGGAGAATTGCTTGTCACCGTTACGAACGGCCTTGGGTTCACGCTTGCGCCGATTCGGTACCATGCGCCCGCCGAAATCGTTGTGTTAGACCTGCAAAACTAGTTGTCCAATCCTACCTGTTAAATCCAATTCCTGGCGGCAATTCATAGAGCAGCGTTGTTTCGGTGAACGCCCCCAACAATCCAATTCCTCCCTGAATGTTCGAAACGTCAGGCTGGTCCACGCGTATCGATGCCTGATCGCCAAAACCGTTGGCAATGTTGTAGTAGTTATAAAACATTTGATCAACTTGCACCAGACGCACGGAGAGGTGTTTGAATCTCAGGTTATCGACGTGGTATGCGCTTCGGACAAGTTTGATCAAGGTTCGATAATTCCCGATTGGGAAATGAACGTACTCGTAGGAGCGGCTTCCAAGTGGCACGTTGAAATTGATCAGGGGGGATGTCCGGCGCGTCAGGGAGGGGAAGCTCCCATCATAGGTGCCGATGCTGTCTTGATTGCTGAAAACAGTCGGCAATTCGTTCGCTCTTTCTTCCCATCCGGTCCCCGGCACGAAGACATCGTACTCAAGATACACGCGCACCAGGAAACCCTTCGCGGCATTGGAAAGCTGGATCCTGAGCGTTAAATCCTCTCCATCAAGCCAGGGGTTTTGGGCAAGAGCCCTGTTCTCGACATTAATCGTCCCATGGGAGGGAACAGTTACTGCGGCTGCTACACGTTTGTTGCTTTGTGTTTCGACGGTCAACGAGTACGTTTTGCCGGGTTCTGCTCTGAAGGGAAAAGCGGCGTATGCCGGAATGTCGTTGGTGTACCGGCTTTTATCGTGGCGCTCCACCATGGTCTCTCGAAAGAAATATGTGCGCTGTCCTTCGCTCATCCGGACGACGGCGTTCCTGACCGGTGTGTCGGATGAATTCTCCAGCGGATCGTAGCCGCCGGTGTCGTAGGTGGAGTAGATCCGGACGTATTGCGTGTCTGCTTTGTTCGTGAGAAGGGAATAGACCACCAGTGTTTCTTCAAATGCTCCCTTCGGATCAAACGGCTCTTCACACGCGAGCATGAAAAGACCCAGGAAGAGGAGGGATGAGTATGTTTGGGGTCTCATTTCAATATTCGAGATTAAGAGTGGCCGAGGGGAAAAAGGGAAGCATGTTGACCTGCTGTCCCGTTGTTCGGTCGAAGTATAAAACGTTCTTCATGTCGTACACGTTAATGACGTTCAGTCCCACCGAACCGCGCAACCCTCCTACCTGGAAAAGATAACTGATGTTGAAGTCCAGCCTGTGGTAGGCTGGCATACGTTTGGCGTTCTTTTCCCCAAGACGTGTGTACGGAGATCCTGTTTCGCCCTGAAACGGGGACCGATCGAAGTCCGAGAATCCTAACCTGTCATAAAAGCCGACGGTTTGGGTATAGGGAAAACCTGAGCTGAGATCCCAGCGTAATGTCATATGAAGGTCGGGTAGAAGCTGCAGCCTGCCGAGAAGCTTCAGATTATGCCTCCTGTCATAGCGCGGCACATAAGCGTAAGACCCCTGCCGTAAAACCGCCCAACTGAGGGTATAGGCGGCGTAAAGATCGAGCGGACCGGCCCCATACCGAATCAGGGCCTCCGCTCCGTACGCCTTTCCGGTCCCATTGATGTAATCCGGATCGATGGCATCAACCTTATCGCGGTTGTAGGTGACAAGGGATTCAAACGACTTGTAATATCCCTGGAAGGTGGTCGAAAGCGTTCGTGAGAGATTTCCCTCCACGCCCGCAACATAGTGATGCGCGCGTTCGGAGTCGAGGGCGTGAGGGACTTCGATCCAGGCGTCGAAGATGGAAATGAGGTCGTCTTCATTGTTCACAGCGATAATGTTCTGCGTGAACAGTCCATAGGAAAGCTTCGCACGCCAGGAAAGCGGGAGCTCGTAACTGACATTGATGCGCGGCTGAACGCCGTTCAGTCCGGTGCCGCGCTGTAGCATCGAACCGACTTCGATGTGAAAGCCGACGTCGGTTTTTAATTTCCCGAACGTCGATTGGTACCGGACCCAGGTGGCTACTTCGGCCAGCGTGCTCTTGAGTTGGCGAGTGACTCCCAGGTTGTTGACAAGGTTGTATTCGAGGGAAGGGAAGCTGAGGTCGAATCCGAAAAAGTAGAGATCTTTCGAGTCGGTATAGTAAGTGGCATTGGCGCGGACGCTGAATTCCTGAATCGATGTTGATGCCGGTGTGGTTGTGGAGGAGCGTTTGGGATCGCGTTCCGCCTCGAAGGAACTCCCGCCCAACGTCGCATACACGAAAAGCCGGTCCTGCACCAGGGCCGTCGCGCTGAAACCCACGGCGAGGTTCCGCCATCGGTAATTCGGGTTGTTGGGATCGGACGAGAGAAGATCATCCCCGCTCAGGAACGCCTGAACGCCGAGCTTCGCCGAGGAGGCCGAATCCTGGTCTATCGAGCCTTTCACGAAGAGATCGAAAAAAGAGACCGGAACATCCTCCTGAAAGAAGTTCTTGAGACTGCGGCTGAACAGGGATTTTCTTCCATTGACGATCCATCGACCGTTTTCGAGTGCGGGTCCTTCAATCTGAAATTTTGTCGAGAGAAAATTGAGATTCCCTTTCGCGGTAATGCCGGTCTTGTTGCCATCCTTTGTTGTCAGGTTGACAACAGAGGAGAGCCTGCCACCGTACCCCGGCGGGAATGCTCCCGTATAGACTTCGGTGGTGTTGACAATGTCAGAATCAAACATGCTGAAGAGGCCGAACGCATGGTAGGGGTTGTACATCTTCATCCCGTCAAGCAGTATCAGGTTCTGGTCTCCTGCTCCACCCCTGACGTAGAACTGTGAACTGACATCGCTCGTGGAGGATATTCCGGGGAGGATCTGTATAGCACGAAAAACATCGGTCTGCACTGTCGCCGGGGTCATTTTCAGGTCCCGCTGGTCAAGAACATGGATACTCGTGCTGATCTCGCTCAGTTCACGCCTCAAGCTCTCCGTCACGACAACTTCATCCAGTTCAACCGAAGTGGGGCTCAAGCGAAAGTTGAGCGTTACAGATGCATCTCCTTTAATGGAAACGGTTCGGGCATTTTTCTTATAGCCCACGGCGCTCGCAACGAACTCGTATGTGCCGGGTACAACACTCGGAATGAGGTAGAAGCCGCTGATATTCGTTGCAGCCCCTCTGTTGGTACTTTGAATGATGACATTGACAAATGGCAGGCGCTCCCCGGAGGTACTGTCGGTAACTACACCGCGAACATCCACCTGTTGTGCAGACAGGAGGGGGGGGAAGGCAAACACGAGCGCGAAGAACGAAAAGTGCTTCAACGGTTATCCTGACAGTGTGAACTGAAGTTACGAAAAATGTTCTCTCGTGCAAACGGGAAAATCGGAGCGGATGGCTGCTTCATTGAATGTGGCTCGATTTATGGATATATTCAAAATAGTCATGATGAATGAAATGGAACCGGAACTTTCCCCGTTTGGGACGAACAACTATCTTGATGTCTCCGATCGCAGCCTCCTGATGCTTGAAGGGAATGAGGGAAAGGATCTGCTTCAGCGACTGAGTACCAATGACTTGTCGGGGCTTGAAATAGGAGGATATTCTCAAACCATCCTTACGAATGAAAAAGGGAGAATTGTTGAAGTCCTGTCAATTCTCATGCTGAGCCGCG
>DKJQ01000120.1 GCA_002454845.1 Ignavibacteria bacterium UBA6688 | reverse complement strand
CGTCTTGCTCCAGTCGCTCGAGATCCTGACGGATGGTTACTTCGGTCACTTTGAATATTCGGCTTAAGTCAAGGACCTTGGCGTGGCCGTCTTCCCGGATCATTTCAAGGATTTTTTCGCGTCGTTGATTTGGGAGCATGTTCTTGTACTCTGTTGAGTCGTTCATGAATTATGTTCTGGTTGATAGAGATCAGGTTGATGGGGTCTGATGGATAATCTCCGGCCCGGCCATACCTCCGAAAGCTTTAAGCCCCCTTCACCTGCATCTCACCTGGGATGGCCCGCGGGACCCGGTAGGCTCCGTCTCATTACCGCGTTTCAGTTATTCGTAAGGCCATATAGGGTTTCAGGGGGAGCCTGACCTTCTTGAAGTCCTTATCATAGAGACGATAGTCAATAACCCGGGTGACTTCGAAGGTTATGGGATAAGGCTGAATTGTCATGTCCCATGTATCGATGATCTCAACCCTGAATCGGGTTCCCGGTTTAGGTCTCTCGAATCTCCCGTTCTTGTCCGGGAGATCAAAGAGCCACGTATCGTTCATCTCTTTGCCAAAGTACACAATGTAATACCCTTTACCGGCAGTCGCTGTGTGATGATCGCGACTTATGTCCGCCAATTCAAGTGGGCCGGGCCCTTCTTCCATTATTTTCCTGAGAAAAGCTACGCGCTTCCAACTCGTGCCCTTGAATTCCCCTCCTTTTGCCCAGAAGATGGTATCTCTATGGTCCCGAAACATGAATGATTCACCGTGCGTAACGTAAGTCCCGCCAATCAGTCCCATCCAAACGGAATACGCCATTTCTTCACCGCTATAACGGCCCCATCGGTTTCTAAGATTTCCTTCATACCCCACTTCGTCATAGATGATCGGCTTGAAATAGGCGTTCCGCAGGATCGCGGCACCACCAAAATTAGTGACCGGTGCTTCATCCTGGATACTGACATGGGTGAACTCTGGTTTCCAGTACTCAAAATATTGAGCCGTACTGCCGTGTATGGAGCATAAATGCCGGTAGGGATCGGAATCCACCACTGTCTTTGCGAGCAGGTCCCAATCGGCGCGGCTTCGGTGTCTCACGTAATCGAACTCATTGGCCAAAGACCACCAAACATTCCGAAAAGAAGAGATCCGAGCCGTCAAATAGTGTATGTATCGGATGTTGATATCTTCGGGCATGCTATCGAATCCCCAGCGTCCCCGGTCATAAGGATGAAACAGGATCACATCAGCTTCGATGCCTAAGGCACTCAAATCATCGATCCTTTTCTCCAGGTGTTGAAAAAAGAGGGGATTGAACTGATTGTAATCCCAGACCGTTAAGTCGTTTCCGCCTGGATCCTTCTTCACTTCTTTGACAAGAAACGGATAGAGTTCCGGTTCCTCTCTGACCAGGTCGTAATTCTTGGGAAACACGCACATGCGCACCTTGTTGAAACCGGCATTCTTCAAAGTACGGAGCGTCAGGTCCTGAACTCCCTGAGCCATGTGGGTCCAGGCATAGGCTGTCGTCCCAAACGGATAGTACTGTTTGCCATCCGCATACTTGAAATTATACGTATCACTCACCTTCACCATTCCGTGGTTATTTCCGGTTGCCTTTACGCATTCAAATGACCCAGTCTCGTTATTCAACTCGCTTACATTGCTCGAGGTTGTATACTTCCATGTTCCAGTTTGTTGAGGCATGAAGCGGATTTTGAACGTGTTATTGCCATCATAGAATCCCGCGACAGTATAGGTTGTGTCTTTCCCGGTGAACGTGGCGCTGAATCTGACATCCAGGAATGGGTTGCCGGTATGAGTATGATGTATGGCGATTTCAAATCGGCCCCACTGTTCCACTCTTTGCTGGGCGTGGGATGTCAGGAACGAAAGCACAATCATGCTTTGTGCGAAGAACAACATGCGAAGTGTTTTCATGATCAGAACGCTGTTAAATAGTAGAATGAATCCCCCGATACCCTCCTAACGCGGAGGAGCGAATGCGTAGTCTTGGCACAGGGGCCGTGTTAGGTTGCTCAATGTTCGTTTTTCCTCCGTCAACCGTGGCTGTAGAGATCCCACCCAAGATAGGTCCCTACAGCTTCCTCGAGCACATTACTCACGGTACCTCGCACCATTGCCACATGGTGCTCGAAGCCGCTCTTCGTCAAATACTTCAGGAGTTTTTGAAGGTCGTGAACACGGGTAACCGCAATCCCACCATCCATGCCGTAGGGGTCGTCCGTGAATTCCCCCTCACCGACATACGATTTGATGATACCATTCGTATCGTCGGTGGAAAGACGGAAGTAGGTCATCGGTCCGGCTTTTACTTTGCCTTTGATGGCCCCAAAGCAATTCTCCTGTCCGAGTACTGTTCCCAGGACATCAAGATTGGAAATTTCCACGTCGGTCCCGAAAAAGCTCTTGGGGTAATTACTGCAATGGGTACACACGCACATGTTGCGGTCGTCGCCATAGTTATTGTTCCAGTCGAGGATGGCCGAAGGCTTGCCCGAGGCGAGCGCCAGCATATACATGGAGATGACGCCCGCAATGTCCACTTCGCATGCGCAGGGAATCATCTTTTCACCCAACATGCTCATGGAAACACATGTGGCGCAACCGTAATTGTTCTGGACCGAGGACCAACATTGGACACCGGCCGCGTCAATTTCGTTTTCGGCAATCCACTGTTCAATGGCGACCCCCAGTTTAGCCTGCAGGGTGATTTTGGATTCGTGAATGAAGGTAGGTATTTTCCCGTAGTCTTTGATTTCGGCTATCTTTGTTCTCAAGGTACTGGCCTGTGCGTCGATCCGTTCTGCCGCACCGATGATTTCCGATAAATCCACCGGCACGACCGTGATGCCCGATGCCTGGAATAACTTTTCGCTGGAGCGCATCGTCTGAAAGGCGGCTGGCCGGGCGCCTATCGCTCCGATACGGGCATGCTTGAGTCCTCCTACCACGCGGCACACGGAAGCAAAACGCCGGACATCCTGTCGAAAGGTATCACTGTCGACTTTGCAGGTATGGTATGTGGTATCGGTAAACGGAATACCATACTGGAAAAGGTTATTGCAGACGGAGAGTTTGCCACAGAACGCGTCGCGACGGCTCTTCACGTCAACCTTATCGTTTTCGTCGTCTTCCGCGTGGACAAGGAGTGGCAGGTTCAATTCGGCATATTTGAGAGTATTGATCACTCCCAGTTCGTCGCCGAAGTTCGGAAGCGTAATGATAATACCGTCCAGAATGTTGCGGTTCTTGATGAAAAATTCCGCACATGCCCGGGCATCTT
>DKJQ01000240.1 GCA_002454845.1 Ignavibacteria bacterium UBA6688 | reverse complement strand
GCGGAAATTCAGAACGTCACGCAATTGGCTCGCTCGCTCGTTGTATCGGATCGTGCGCTCTTCATCACCACGCGCTAACGTGAATTCCGAAAAATCACGAAGGATCTTGTAGAGAAAATGACCTAACCAGGCGGACTCCCCTTTCATCTTCAATCCGACTGCACTCAGACCGTCGTTCCAATCACCCGCACCGATGAGCGGCAGGCCATTCTCGCTGAAGCGCTCCAACGCCTTCTCTATGGCCCGACAGCAATGATCGTAGAGAGAAACGGGGTTTTCGTCATCGACAAACGGGACCCGCGTGTCGAGGATTGCTTCATCATTCGTCTCCTGCAAATAGCTGTTCACAACAAACGGGAGCCAGAGGAAGTTATCGGAAACGTCCGGGTGATGGCCGATCTCTGTCAGGGGATGCCACCAGTGATAGACAGTTCCATCCTTAAACTGATGTTTCGCATGAATCAGTATTTGTTCTTTTGTGCGCTCCGGGGCAATCGGAAGGAAGATCTGAGAATCCTGAAGCTGATCGCGAAAACCATAAGCGCCCCCCGTTTGGTAATACGCCGTGCGTCCCCATATCCTTCCCGAAATGACCTGATACTTCAGCCATGTGTTCATCATGAGATTCATCGCCTCATCGGGAGTGTCCACGTGAACGGTACTCAAGCGTTCAGTCCATCCTTGCTGGACTCGCTCCAGGGCGTTGTGGACTTCTCCCGTCGTCCCGTACTTCGTAACAAGGATCTTCGCATCTTCCAGGGAAGAAGCTGCCCCAAGGACAAAGGTAACGTGTTTTTCATCGCCCGGTTGGAGGGAGACATTGACGTGCAGACTTGCAATGGGATCGAGACAGTTTCCCACACGCTTGCGGAGGCGCCCTTCCAGTACCGAGCGGGGCATTTGTTGGTTCCCATACAAGCCAAGAAACGATTCCTTGTCCGCATCGAACGATGTTGGTTTTGCACTGGAAGCATGAAAGGCAACGTACGGCCAGCCGGTGTTCCAATGCCCGTTCTCTGTCGGAACCTCCCACAGCCTTTTTACTGCAAACAGAGCACCGAGCCGATTGTCGTATGTGGTTTCGATGAAGCACTTGTGGAACTCCCGATGCCAATCGGGCGCAGCACCAAGACCCCATTCAAGATACGTAAATAGACTCAGCGTGCGCGCTCTTCGCGTTGTGTTTCTGAGCGTGAGGTTCCAGACCTCCAGCGGCTCACCGGGCGGCACAAACATCAGCAGCTCGGTCTCAATGCCTTCGTTGAGCGATTGGATGATGGTGTAGCCGATGCCGTGCCGGCATTCGTATCGCTCCGGTCTGGCGCACACGGGTTTCCATCCAACCGACCAAACCTTTCCGTTGTCTGCATCCCTGACGTAGATATACTTCCCCCACTCATCCTTCAAGACGTCCTGCTCCCAGCGTGTCAGGCGATTCAATTGCGCATGGGTTCTCCAGCTATAACCACTCCCAGCTTGAGAGACCGTCAATCCATAATCGCCGTTACTGATAACATTGATCCATGGGCGCGGTGTCTTTGGATTTGTGATAACGTATTCGTTACGCGTCTTGTCAAAGTAGCCGTATTTGTTCTTGAACAGTTTCAATTCAGAGTGACCTTCGAACAAGAGTGGAAGAAAGAAGGGAAAGGGGGCTACTGCGTGGGTATCAACTCCCGACAGGAATGATTCAGAACGCAACTCCAACGGTGAACCGATGTGTTTCTTTCAACCGGCCGTGACCTGCCCATGCATAGTCAACGCGAAGCTCCGTCCCAAGAAACCCGTATTCCAACCCGGCGCCCGCCGTCAGCCCAACCTCAGCGTCCTTCTGGTAAAGATTCTGATACCCCCCTCGAAGAGATACAATCCCCATGAAGTTCCACTCGACACCAAAGCTGACACTTTCCGTGTTGTCGTTGGGATGGAAGGCATCAATCGCAAATTGGAACCGGTTGTTTGCATCCAGAGCCAGCGGAAAAGCAAGACCAACGCGGAAGACCACCGGCAACGAGAATTCTTCCGTGAAGACTTCACCCGGAAGATTGCTGTTATCACCGTATCGATCCGGATCCAGGTCGTAGCGGATGCGAAGGTCTCGTCCGGTGTAGCGGCCCCGGGTTCCAAAATTGGAAATACTGGCGCCGATGTGGATGCCGTCGGACGATAATTGATACAACGTGCCGAAATTCAGTGCGAATGCGCCAAGCGAACTGTGCCAGATCGTCTCCTGAATGTACGAGACCTGAAGTCCGGCAGAGAATCTATCGGTGATGCGCTGGCCATAGCCTATCCCAAAAGCAACATTTGAGACCGTGTATCGCTCTCCGGTTCCCAACGGCCGTTCAACCGTCCGCACGTCGATTTCACCGGAATTGAGGGATGTCATGCTGAGATACAACGTTCGGGTTTCAGCCAACTTTATTCCGACCCCCGCATAATTGTACGCTATATCAGCGATCCAGAGACTGTGCGTAAACTGTGCGTGGCTGGAGGACAAATGACCCAACACTCCGGGGTTGTAGTAGGCGGCAATGACTTCATCGAACGTC
>DKJQ01000012.1 GCA_002454845.1 Ignavibacteria bacterium UBA6688 | reverse complement strand
ACAGCTTCGACAACAAATACTCCGCGTTGAATTTCAGCAGTGCGTAGGCTTCGCTGGTGAGGTGGTCCCCCTTCTTGTTCAGCGCTTCCACTTCGTTGAGGAAAGACTAAAGGATGTTCTTCGCCGTTGTTGTGTTGTTGCGTTGGAGTTGTGTTCTGGCGTTTTCGAGTTTTGCATTGAGACTTTGCACAATCCCTTTGTTTTTAATCCATCCAAAATCGAAGGCTTGGTGTTTGTAACTGATGAGGGTGTCGAGGATGGTGAGGGGGACGAAGGGTTCCGGGGGATCCTTTGGTGCAATCGTGTATCCTTGAGCGGAGTTGGTGAGAATGTCGTTTCTGGAGAGTTCAAGCATCTCTTCATCAGACCTAAATTCTGTCGGCTCTGGGACATGACCCTGAACATGGTATCGGACGATAACCGGTAATCCATTATATGAAATACCAAATCCTGACATTGTTTCTCCAGGTTTGATCATTTCTGCCTTATGCACATCAAGTAAGTACCAGTAGGCACCCGAGATCAGCGCAAAAGGCCCTGCCTCCCAATGTGAAGACCGACTAAAGACCAGTATTCCACCAGGCAAATTGGGAAAATAGATCGCGCGCACTCTTTGCTTGCTTGTGGGGGCACTTCTCCAAACATAGCGGAACATGAGCTCGTTTTCTGCTTTTTCAACTCTACAAGTTACAGAGACGTCAATTCGATTGGCTGGGAGGAAGGCCGTCTCAGGCACCCTCTTGCCAAACACTCCATACACCGACCCGTTCCAACTGTAGGTAATTGGCTTGGAAATCATTTCGTCAGGATTATCTGGATCAATCGTCTTCTCAGACCCTCGAAACTCCATAATCCCATCGCCGTCAGCATCAAACATTTGGAATGCACCCACGGCCGATATTATTGTTCGTCCCCTGTCCTGTAAAGTGTCATTGATGATACGGCCTATCGAACCATTCCAGCTAAGAATCCAAAGGTAGTTTCGCATATCGTCGATCCCACGCATCCAAATCATCACAATATCTACCTGGCCGTCACGGTTAATGTCGTTCGTTGCAAAAATGTGTTGTAAACTCCCTTCAAAAACAGGGCCTGAATCCCAGATAATAGTACCGTTCTTGAAAATTCCACAATAACTAGCTTCACCATCTTCATTTTCTGATTCAAAAGGACTAGCCGAGAAAACAATGCATCCCCTCAATGTTTTATAGGGATCGAGTCTCTCCTCGCCCCCCCCTAATTCGTATATATCTTCGACAGTCCCAATGAGAGAATCGAAGGACAGCGCTACAACTTCATAATGACTTCCAAAACGCCCTTTGGCCTGCTGTGTGATTACACTATGAGTCTCACCAAGTACCTCGCCTCTTCTTTGAGCCAACAAGAGGGCCGGGGAGAGGAACAAAACTATGATAAGAAATATTGAGCTATTCACTCTCATAAAGTGTCCCTTTATTGAGCTTGTGGTAAGAAATTTCGGGAATGCTTCAGCACCCGGGCACCGTAGAAAATGTCTATGATCTTATTTCTTTTAGCTTCTTCACTTCTATTCCGTTCACCGGGATTGTACTGGTCATACACTCGCCGCCAGGTTTCATCGTACCCATGTTCCCAATCGGATTCCGGAACAACAGCATTCGGTCCACCGAACTGTCTCTTCAAGTTGAATTCGACAAACTTCTTGTACACTGGTATCAATTCAACCTGTTCATTCAATGCTTCAGGCGTTTTGCTGCCCGATATTTTGTATCCAATATATCGTTGAATAGCCGTGGTATAGAGAACTTGCAAGAAACCATAGGAGGCCGATTTGCGGGTCTGTGCCACCTCAGTGTAATCATTCAGAATTATACTCTGTACATGGATGGTTGCAGCATTGGATGCAGTCGTATAATCAAGACTATTCTTTCTAAACAACTTATACTTTGTGGCCCACGTCTCGGTCAGTGAACCCTCATCTTCACTGCCGATAATCTTCAGAAAGCCGTCGTCCTTCACTGTGGTATAAAACGACCAGTTTTCAAACACATAGTCACCAATTGCCACTGGTGCCCTTTGATACGGTCTCCCGAACACATTTTTATGAAAATCCGTGGATGGAATGGGATTTCCTTCCCCCATTTGAATGTCATTGATGTTTCTAACCACAAATGGTTGTTTCAAGTAAGCCCGTCTCCTCGGATCGGACTCCAACCTCACTTGTATATTTCTATCGAAGAATGGTTCATATCGATACGATGGATTAAACCTCCGTCCCGTCTTATCTGCTTCCTTAAACATTTGCCCTTTAATCAACTGCGGAGGGATGCCGTTTTGTCCCGCAAACTCGATTACTAATTCATCAATGTCCAGCTCATTACCTTCCACATCTATCGTTTGCGCGTAGTTGTTCCCTAATCTGGCCGGTTTCTTCACTTCCACAACCAACTCTCCTGTCTTACCATTGTGGCCGGCCTTCAATTTCACCTTATAGGTCTTCCCCTCTTCCCAGTATCGCCCCACCAGGCGTATTACTCCAGTGGGAGGGTTATCCATGCCCGCAAACGTTGTGCTTGCATAAACCGGGTACTTCTTCTCCCAATACACGCCCGGCTTCTCTCCTTCAACCGTACTCACCGGATCACCTCCCCAAACATCCGCCGCAATGCCGCCGTTTAACACCGGCTCACGTAGTTCTTCAACCACGAGTTTGTCTCCCTCCTCCCTCACCTGGTAGTACTTGGTCTCGCCCAGCAAAATACTAAACGAGCTCTTCTTGACCACAATCTTTGCCATCCCCTCCAGCGGTTTCGTCGTTCCCGGCTGCCACGCCTTGATTGCAATCCATACCTGTACTGAATCCGGTTGAGGGCCTTCTTCGACGGCAAGAAATCGAAATTGAGGTTCGGTATCAAATACCTCGTCTCCATTGCGTGTCGAATCAATGGATTGCAATCTCCCGGCTTGTAACACCTGGACGATCTCGTACAAGAAACTCGTCCCGGACGGCAACGTCGTCGCCGTTCCATCAGTCTGCTTCTTTCTCACATCAATCAACGCACTTTCGCCATAACCCAGCGTGGCGGGCGTCACCGTCACAGCCAACGGACTCGGCACAACGACAAGCCCTTTGGAAGCCGGTTTGATCGTCGGGTCGCTCGCCCATGCATGGATCGCGATATTGGCGAAATCATCGGGCTCGGCCTCCCATGCATTGAACATCACCCCTCCCTTTCCTCCTGCCCGGGGAAGATCGTTGAACTGGAATACGTTGGTTATCGTATCTGCCAAAGGAATCCCCCTTGCGGTTCCCCGTCCCAAAATCCCCCATGCGCGCCCTTCTCCCAGAGCAATGGTGTACGTTACCGCGCTTGGTATCGCCATCGGCTGCCCGAGCTGGTTTACCGTCGTGACCGCGACAAAGCGTTCGCCTCCATACGGAACATTCTCGACAGGCTCAAATCGAAGCTCGGGTCTGGGAGCTGTTCGTCTGACGGTGACGACAGGCGGATTTGTTGTCAGAGCGCCGAATCCCGAAACACTTCCCCACCACATCGTACGTGCTGAAACCGAGGAACTAAACTCTCCCGTTCCCAAAACGATGACAGCCCGTACCTTTACATCTCGAACCGCACTCCACGGCACGTCAAGATTCCTGCCGATTTGATCCTCGGTGATAAGTTCCAGGCCGAAATCTGTCCGGAGCGAAATGCGCTTCCCGTTGGCGAGCCCGACCATTGATCCGTCCTTTGTTTTCCCCTCAACAACCAGCGAGGCTTCCTCGCTTGCTTCAAGGATATTCGGTTTCACCTCGACCGTGAAATAGTCCAGCCGGCTGACAAGCTCGATATTGACCCACCAGTTTCCGTTCGGGTTCGCTTCCATGACAAACGTCAACCCTCGAACTCTGCCATCGAACGGATTAATCGCATCAGACCAGCGCACAAGCTTCCAGGTTACAAATTGCATATTCTTCAGGATGTCCGGATTTTGCGCATTGCGATCATAACTCACGAGAGCTGTGAGAGTAAGTGAACCCGTTTGAAGAACGGTGCCGGCGGGCAGAACGGCGGTATAGGGCGGCGGTAATTGAAGCTCAGAGTAACGGGTCGGGGAGTTGTTCACAATCACAAGCCCGTTGATTTCGAAATACGTAACGGGAAACGCGGCAAAGCGACTGACAGCGCTGATTGTTACATCGCAATCAGTCTCAAGGAGTATGTCCGACGTTTCCTGCAACGAGCCTTGAGGAGCTACCCGGGGTTCAATCGAAATGCGCTCGCGAATAATGACCTGGGCTGAAACGCCGGGAGAGACGAGGAAGAGGAGA
>DKJQ01000081.1 GCA_002454845.1 Ignavibacteria bacterium UBA6688 | reverse complement strand
GTCATTGCGAACCCCGATTTATCGGGGTGAAGCAATCTAAGATTCGCAGTTTAGATTGCTTCGTCGTCCTTCGCGGAGTTTATTTCGTCGAGTTCGTTTACTTCGACGGGACTCGGACTCCTCGCAATGACTCGCGAGGCGTTTTTGAGATGGCTTCTAGTCAATTTGCGGATCCCGTTGGCTTCTAGGCAGGACATGAACAGGGAAGTCAGTGAATTAGTATAAATCAGTTATGCGCCGTAGCTCCCAAATTGACACGAGTTAGAGAGCGTAGCGAACTAACTCGTTAGTCAATTTGAGGATCCCGCCAGCTTTCAGGCGGGATCTGATCAAGGAAGACAGGAATCATTTTAGTTAAACCATGCGCCCGTAGCTCAGCTGGATAGAGCGTTAGCCTCCGGAGCTAAAGGTCAGGCGTTCGAATCGCCTCGGGCGTACCAATTACTCGTTCTTCATTCATTGTTGACGGAGTTCGTTCATGCTGAAAGCGCAAAAGAAATTGAGCAAGAGGGAAATCAAGGAAGACAGGCTTGTCACATCCTACTTCGAGGCGACCTCGTGGTACGAACACAATAAGAAACTGGTGAGCAGTGTCGTCACCGGTCTTATTCTCGTGGCCGTTGTCGCGGTCGTCGTTGTCAATAACATGCGTTCCAACAATGAAAAAGCAACAAGCGAGCTGGGGAAGGTCATTCGTTTGTACGATGAAGGCCGTTTCGATCTTGCCATCGATGGCAATCCACAGCAAAACGTTCGCGGGTTGCAGGCGATCGTCGACGACTACGGCTCAACCAACGCCGGGGAACTGGCCACATTCTACCTGGCGAGCGCATACTATGCCCAGGGGAACTATGACAAAGCTCTCGAATATTTTTTGGACGTGAATGTCGATGATCCCATGCTTTCCTCCTCTGGTCTTGCCGGTGTGGCAGCTTGCTACGAAGTAAAGGCCGATCATGCCAGGGCAGCAGAGTATTTTGAACGTGCGGCGTTCAACGATCCGCGCGGTGTCCTTGCAGCCGAACACATCATGCACGCAGCGCAGAATTTCGTCAAGGCGGGGAATAAGGAGAAGGCGGTTGATCTGTACAAATTGTTGAAGAGGGATTACCCCACCTCCTCCTATGTGCGGGAGATCGATCGGTATATTGCCGAGGCAAGTTCCTAAGTCGCTCTGCCTACTTGGACGCCTCCAGCACCGCATATCAACCACTTCCGGGGATCTGATGTTCCATGGGAGTGGTTTTTCTTTTCTGCGGCACCACACCCGTGTTTCTGTCGAAGGCACATCGACTGCAACTTTCCCACTGAAATAACGAAGAAATGGATGCAAGGAAGCCGTTTCCTCTCACGTTGGCCTTTGGTTCCTCTGCATGTCCCGACTGAAGAACATACTCTCCATTGCCGGCGCGCTGGTCGTGTTTGCAACTGTGTATATCGTCGATGTCGTTCGCCACACGGTCAGCGTCGACCTTGAGGGGCTCCTGTACCTCCGCGAAGGGGCAATCGCCGGAGCGTTTTTTCTGCTGTACCTGTTCATGCGTGGCGCGCGCGCAGGACGGTCATCCGGCATTCCCAAGAGTATCGGTAAGCTCCTGCTGTATTCCGTTCTTGTTCTCCTGACCGGCAGCCTTGTTGTATTTTTCGGGCCTTCCTCGGTCGATGGCGCGGAGATTCAAACTCCCTATTTTGCGATTGTCAATCTCCTCTCGGTCCTCTTTGGAGTCACACTAGGACTCTTCTCCATCAACACCCTGCTCACCATCAAAGACCTTCTGCTGCACAAGAGACGGAAAGGAACGAAGCGGAATTTCGTCGTATACCTGGTACTCCTGTTCGCGGCCAGCGCCGTCTCACTGCCGGCGATTTCCAGGGAGATGGCCATCGGATCGACGCTCCTGTTTGCCGCGTCGGTTCTCATGATCGTGCTCAATTCTTTCAAGCAGAACTGGATTGTCTACCTCTCACGGCGCGAGAAGCTCTATTCGATAGGATATAGCGCCCTCCTGTTCCTTTCGTTCATCGCTTTGAACCTGCTCGACACCCAATCGCCGGTCGACCAGGTGATCAGTTCCTTCCATTACCCGCTCAAGACCTTCGCGCAATTGAACGCTATTTTTGGGGCGGTGTATTTTGGGATGGCATTTATCAGCACATTATTCCATCTTCCAACAGCCGAGGTCTATGAACGGAAGCAGTCGGAGCTGACCTCCCTCCACAATCTGAGTCGGCTGGTGACCCAGGTGTTCGATTTCTCCGATCTGGTAAATACCGTGACGGCCATGACCCTCGAGGTCGTCGGTGCAAAAAGCGCGTGGTTGGAATTGATCAAAGAGCCCGGGACCAACGGACAGGTCTCCATGGATATTGTGTCCAATCGAAACATCTCGCACGAGATGATCGAAGTGATTACGGCAGACAGGGATTCTTCCCTCCGACGCCTGGTTCTCGAGTCCAAGCGGGCGCTGCTGATTGACGACACAGCGAACGATCGCCGGACGAAGCACATCAGGAAACATGGAGTTTCCATCGGCTCCCTGCTCAGCGTGCCGCTTATTTCTCACGGCGAGCCGATTGGTTTTCTGCATGCGACCAAGGACTTCGAGTTCGGTTTCGATCAGGATGATATTGATGTGATGACGACCTTTGCCGATCATGTGACCATTGCCATTGAGAATTCCAAGCTTATTGAAAAATCGCTGAAGCGTGAGCGTTACCAGCAGGAAATCATGGTGGCGCAACAAATGCAGAAGCGACTTCTTCCCCAACGCCTGCCGCAATACGACTGCCTGCAGATTGCCGCGGTGTCGGAACCCTCGATGGAAGTGGGGGGGGACTACTATGACTTTGTCAAGCTCGACGGGGATCGCCTCGGTGTGGTCGTGGGGGATGTCTCGGGTAAGGGAGTCTCTGCTGCTTTTTATATGGCCGAGGTGAAGGGGATCTTCCAGTCCATTAGCAAGCTCTGTTCCTCGCCGCGGGAGTTGATGCTCCGTTCGAACCAATCCTTGACCGAAAGCCTGGAGCGGAAAGCCTTCATCAGTCTGCTCTATGGCATCATTGACATGCCCCGGGCGACGTTGACGGTTGCGCGCGCAGGTCATTGCCCGATGATCTACATCTCGGGGCCGGACGCTCGCATGATCCGTCCCTCCGGGATCGGCCTGGGATTGACGAACGACCGCAGGTTTGAGGATGCCACGGAGGAAACGACCCTCGATCTGCAGAAGGACGATATTTGCATTTTCTACACCGATGGGATTAATGAGTCGAGGGACCATACGGGGGAGGAATTTGGGTTTGAGCGCCTGGTACAGGTCGCTTTGGGCTCGCGCCTCCGTTCGGCAGAGGAGATCAAACAAACAATTTTGACCGAAATCAGAAACTACACGGGCGGTTCTTCGTATGGAGATGATATGACGCTCGTGGTGATGAAATGGTTAGGTCGTCTGGAGGCATAATGAGCTACAATCAACATCGAACTTGCATCCACCTGAATCAAGAGGGAGGTTCCCACCATGAGTGAATTTAAAGTTCATCATCGCGACGGGGAAGGCGTCAGCGTCATCGACCTGAAAGGATATCTCGATGCCCACACGGCGCCCGATCTGGAAAACGCGTTCCAAAAATTGATCAACGAAAAGAAGTTCAACATCGTTGTCAATTGCAGGGATCTGTCCTACATCAGTAGCGCAGGGCTGGGCGTTTTTATGGCGTACATCGAGGACGTGCGAAAAAACCAGGGCGACATCAAGCTGACGAACATGTCACCCAAGGTCTACAACGTCTTCGACCTGCTCGGCTTTCCCATCCTGTACGAGATCTACAAGGATGAGCTGGAGGCGGTGGGGAAATTCGGACCCAGGAAGTGACCCGAAGGATCGTGTTGGGGCACCTGGTGGCTTGAACCCCCATCCATAAACTGATGGATCGCATGGCAAAAAAACTGACAAAAATTATCCAAAGCCGTACCGACAACCTCCTCGAGGTTCGCGAGTTTGTCATGCTCGCGGCGCGCCAATTCGGTTTCTCCGAAGAGGAGTCGTCGAAAATTGTGCTCGCGGTTGACGAGGCATGTACCAACGTCATCAAACACGCGTACCAGAATGCCCCGGACCGGAGCATTCAAATCGATATTATGCCCGACCGTGAGACATTCCAGATCAGTATCATCGATGAAGGGAAATCGTTTAATCCGAATTCAGCGAAGATGCCCGACCTGAAGCAGCATTTATCGAGCTTCCGCCGCGGCGGACTGGGTGTCTATTTGATGCGGACCCTGATGGACAAGGTGGAGTATAACTATTCGCCCGGGAAGAGAAACGAGGTCCGACTGATTAAATACCTGACCCCCAGCAAATCGGAGGCCCGCGGCTGACAGGTTGAACCGCCTTACCACCATGCACAACAAGCGACCAGCGCAGAAACAGTCCTCCTCCTACGATCTTCTTCCCCTTTTTGAATTTAGCAACGTCGTCAATTCCTCTCTCGATCTCAAGTTTATCCTCGACACTGTTCTCCTGACGGTCATGGGTAAAATGCTCGTCTCGAAAGGGATGGTTCTGCTCACGCGGGAGAAGCATGGGTATGAGATCGTCAATGCCAAAGGGGTGGATGCCGGACTTGTCGGACAAACGATCACACTCACGCAAGTTCTTCGCAAGGCGACGGTCACGGACCGTCTTTCCTCTGCGAACAAACCCTGGGTCACCTTCTTCAAGGCAAATGGACAGAAACTGATCGTCCCGATTCTGGCGCAGGGAAGGGTCGTGGGGCTTCTGACCCTGGGAGAGCGGCTGGGAGGAAAGAAGTATGCCGAGCCGGACAAGCAGCTCATTCATTCACTGGTAAATCTCTCCGGTTCGGCAGTTGAAAAAGCGCTGATGATCGATCAGTTGAAGGAAGTCAACCGGGATCTCGACCGGAAGCTCCAGGAACTGAACACGCTGTTTGACCTGGGGAAGGAATTCAATGTTGTCCTGCAGCCGGAGAAAGTAATCCGACTGTTAACTTTCTCGCTGCTCGGTCAGATTGGTGTGAACCGCTACGCCATCTGCCTGGGGGAGGGGAAGAACATGCAGGTTGTAGCGTCACGCCTCGAACAGGAACTTGCCTCGTGTGACGTTCTTCTCAGTCTCCAGGAATTGACACGGGCAGAATCGGTGGAAGAACTCGCCCGGAAAAAGAAATTTGCAGACGTGGCGGCCCTCCTCAGGCAAAGCGGCATCAGGGTGGCGGTCCCGATGCTGGTTCAGCGCGAGGTGAAGGGGATGATTCTGCTGGGAGACAGAATGCGGGGCGGCTCGTACGAACGGTCCGATCTTGAGTTTCTTTCCTCGCTGGCGAACCTCGCCATCATCTCCATCGAGAATGCCCGGCTGTTCCGGGAAACGCTGGAAAAGCAACGCATGGAGGATGAACTTGCCATCGCCCGGGAAATCCAGCAGGGCCTTCTGCCGCGGTCGTTGCCCTCCATTCCGGGGTTCGAGGTGGCCGCGATCAACGTTCCGTCGAAACAGGTGGGGGGAGATTACTATGACGTACTCGCGATTTCACCGACGGAGTATGTTTTTGCCATCGGCGATGTTTCCGGAAAGGGGACCGGCGCCGCGCTGCTCATGGCAAACGTCCAGGCCTCTCTCCGGGCCTTTGCCCCGATGGGATTGAGCATGTCGGAGGCAACCTCGAGGATCAACAACCTGACCTCTCAGAATACCGGACAGGGAAAGTTCATCACGTTCTTCTGGGGCACCCTGGATCTTAAGTCCGGAATGATGCGGTATGTCAATGCCGGGCACAACCCTCCTTATCTTTTCCGTGCAGATGGAACTCTTGAAAAACTCGATGTGGGTGGGATCATCCTTGGACTCATGGCGACCATGACGCCCTACGAAGAAACATCGGTCTCCATGCAGAAGGGGGATGTTCTTGTAATGTATACCGATGGTGTCAGTGAAGCGATGAATTCCAAAGAGGAGGATTTTACCGAGGAGCGCCTGGAAGAGATCCTCCGCACCTCCCTCTCCCTTCCCGCTGGAGAGATCATCGCCAATGTCCGAACCGCGCTCGAGTTGTACACCCGCGATACACCTCAATCCGACGATATTACCATGCTCGTCGTCAAGGCGCTGTAGCCAGTCATTCTCCCGCCTGTCACCCGCGTTGATATTGCGGCACATATTCCTTACATTCATCCACTTTCTGGCTTTTCATCGCTACAAAAAGCCGCAGAAAGCACAAAGTCTTTGAGTGTTCAATTTTGAAAGTTGCTATCGCGACTCCGGTCTGTGTGGCACAGTTCCAATAAGTAACGTGCTGACGCACGTTTTCGTTGTACGCCTCCGGCCTTCCGGCTGTGCATTGTTGTGGCAAAATCATCTTTGAAATGGAGCACAGTTCTTCGAACCACCACCATCGCATCGGAATTGCATGAAGTATCAGTTTCTCGATATTGAAAAGAAGTGGCAGGAATACTGGGATCGCAACAAGTCTTTTGAGACCATCGAAGATTTCAGCAAACCGAAAGTATTCATCCTGGATATGTACCCGTACCCTTCCGGGGCGGGATTGCATGTCGGTCATCCCGAGGGTTACACAGCGACTGACATCCTCTGTCGCTACAAACGGATGAAGGGATATAGCGTCCTCCATCCGATGGGTTGGGACGCGTTTGGCCTCCCCGCGGAGCGCTACGCGATGCAGACGAACATTCATCCCCGCATCACGACAGAGAACAACATTGCAACGTTCCGGCGACAGATTAAGATGCTCGGGCTCAGCTATGACTGGGATCGGGAGGTCAATACAACGGATCCAGGTTACTATAAGTGGACGCAGTGGATTTTTCTGAAAGTCTATAACGCGTGGTTCGATCCACGGGTCAGAAAAGCACGCCCCATCGACGCTCTGGAGACGGAGTTGGCCGGGAAGGGAACGGCAGAGATTCCGGGGGCCGAAAGCATGAGCGCCTCCGATTGGAAGCGGAAATCAAAGCGTGAACAACACGATTTCCTCGCGCAGTTTCGGCTGGCTTACGTTGCAGAAATTCCGGTGAACTGGTGCGAAGCATTGGGAACGGTCCTCGCAAATGAGGAAGTTGCGGAATGGACGGAAAAAGGGTATTCCGTCGAACGTCGCCCTATGCGCCAATGGATGATGCGCATTACCGCATACGCCGAACGGCTCCTGGAGGACTCGCTGGCCTTGGATTGGCCGGTGTCGACTCTTGAGCAGCAACGAAATTGGATCGGCCGCTCAGAAGGGGCTGAGATCGATTTTCCCATTCATGGACGGCCTGAAGCCATCCGGGTCTTCACAACCAGGCCCGATACCATCTTCGGGGCCACTTATATGGTCCTTGCCCCCGAGCACCCGCTGGTTGATGCCCTCGCATCCCCCGCCGTGAAGGGGGCTGTTGAAGAGTATAAAAAACAAGCTTCCCTGAAAAGCGAACTCGAGCGGGGAATCGACAAGGACAAGACAGGCGTCTTCCTTGGCGCCTACGTCATCAACCCGGCCACCCGGAAAGAAATACCCGTCTGGATCGCCGATTATGTGTTGACGGGATATGGAACGGGAGCGATCATGGCGGTCCCGGGCCAGGATGAACGGGATTGGGAGTTTGCGGAAAAATTCAATCTCCCTATTGTCCGGACTGTCCAACCCCCGCCGGGGTTCAACGGCAAAGCTTATCTTGAGGATGGACCGGCGATCAACAGCGATTTCCTGAACGGTCTGGACATCGCCGAAGCGAAGGAAAAAATCCTTTCCTGGATTGAGAAGGAAGGAATCGGGATTCGCAAGGTGAATTTTAAGTTAAGGGATTGGTTGTTTTCACGGCAACGGTACTGGGGGGAACCGATCCCCATCCTTCATCTTGAAGATGGCACGATGAAGCCACTGAAGGAAGAGGAATTGCCGTTGCTCCTCCCCGATTTGAAGAAGTTCCAGCCAAGCGGGACAACTGAATCCCCGCTTGCTCTTGCCACAGAGTGGGTACAGGTTGTGGACAAGGAAACGGGGTTGAAGGCACGCCGCGAAACGAATACGATGCCGCAATGGGCCGGTTCGTGCTGGTACTACCTGCGATACCTGGATCCCCGGAATGACAGGGAATTCTGCTCCAGGGAGCGCGAGAAGTACTGGATGCCGATCGATCTCTACGTCGGCGGTTCGGAACACGCTGTCCTTCACCTGATGTACGCAAGGTTTTGGCACAAGGTCTTGTTTGACCTTGAGCTTGTCAGCACGAGGGAGCCGTTCATGAAGCTCCGCCACCAGGGGATTATCCTGGGGGAAGATTCACGCAAGATGTCCAAGTCCCGCGGCAACGTCGTCAATCCGGATGATATTGTTTCCCAGTACGGTGCTGATTCAATGCGACTCTTTGAGATGTTTATGGGGCCGCTGGAGGAAGCGAAGCCATGGAGCTCGAAAGGGGTGGAGGGGGTCTTCAGGTTCCTGAATCGTGTCTGGAGGCTTTTCATTACGGAAGAGGGGACCATCGATTCCCATATCCGGGACATCCCCGCTCCGGCCGATTTCGAACGGCTCTATCATCAAACCGTAAAGAAAGTGGGGGAGGATATTGAATTACTCCGGTTCAACACGGCGATCTCACAAATGATGATCTTTGTTAACGAGACGATGAAACTGGAGCAACGGCCCCGGAAGGAGCTGGAACGGTTCATCATTTTCCTTGCTCCTTTTGCCCCTCATATCGCCGAGGAGATCTGGGAGAGGATGGGGCATACGCGTTCACTCACGCATGAGCCCTGGCCGGTGTATGATGAGGTGAAGACCGTGGAGGCTTCGGTCGAAGTCGTCTTTCAAATCAACGGCAAAGTCCGCTCGAAAGCCCAGGTTCCCATGGATACGGAAGAGAAGAAGCTCGAGAAGATCGCTCATGCCGATGGTCATATCAAGCGTTATATGGACGGAAAAAAAGTCATCCGGACGATCATCGTCAGGAATAAGCTTGTGAATATCGTTCTCGGAAATTAAAGACAAAATTATCCACGAAGTTCACCTAGTCCACTAAGGGTTTTTACCATTTTGTTCTTCGTGTCCCTTCCCCGCCCGACTGCCTGCGGCAGCAGGCGGGC
>DKJQ01000242.1 GCA_002454845.1 Ignavibacteria bacterium UBA6688 | reverse complement strand
CTGCTTGGATCCAAGCCAATGCTGAATTGGCGCATATCCTAACAGTCGCATGCTTGCGCGAGCTTTGATCCAAATAGAACGATGCTGACGCATCGAGTAGTCATAGGCCTTCGGCGGCTTCCAGCGGCCTCCGGCTCTTAGTGAACTTGGTGGATAATTATTCTTTTTTCCGAATCCTGCTAGACATACCATCCTGCGAGAGGAGTTCGATGCAACGGGTCCGGCCGACGCAGAGTACCGCTGGATCCTCGATCCGGCTGACGGAACAGCGGCGTTTACCCTCGGTATGCCACTCATTGGCACTTTGATTGGCGTCCTGAAAAACGGAAAACCGGTGGTCGGAGTGGTACACTTCCCCGCCTTGCAGGAGACACTTTATGCGGCGGAAGGATTGAGGTGCTGGTATCGGACCAACGGCAACGATCCGGTCCAGATTCGTGTCAGCAAAGATGTGTCCCTGAAAGAAGCGACCATCACCACCACGGGGATCCACCGCAGCGATGTCCTGGCCAAGAAAGGGACAATCCCCTACCGTCTCAGCCAGGCGGCAAGGAAGGCGAAGAAGATTCGGTTTGGAGGTGATTGTTATCTTTATAGCCTGCTGTGTCAGGGGCGGACGCACGCGGTGATTGAACCGATCATGAATCCATGGGATGTGGCGGCGCTCATTCCATGTGTTGAAGAAGCGGGGGGAATCGTCTCAACACTGGGAGGTGACGAGGACAATATCGTGTTTGGGGGAAGCCTGCCCACTTCATGTCACCGCACCCTCCACTCGGAACTCCTGGAGACTCTCCAACCAACTTTGACTCCGCTCTAAAAGAAAAAACCCCGGAAGACATTCCGGGGTTTTGACGCATTCTGCAAAACA
This sequence comes from Ignavibacteria bacterium UBA6688, assembly GCA_002454845.1. Lineage (GTDB taxonomy): Bacteria > Bacteroidota > Ignavibacteria > UBA10030 > UBA10030 > UBA6688. The sequence continues at coordinate 14,059 of DKJQ01000242.1, read as the reverse complement.
AATGAGACTACTCTTTGGTTGATCTGTGGAGTTCTTCAAGCTTTTTGGTCACCAGGGATGAGAGCTCGATCATCGATTTGATCCCTGACGACACGACCTCGATCTCGTTGTTGATCATCCCGAAAATCTCTCCGCACCGCTGCTGCTGTTCCGGTATGACGATTTTGCGCATGTCATCCTCGTGCTTGCCGAGCGTGCGCGCGAGATTGAGCAGTCCGCTTTCCACAAACTGACCGATCGATTGGACCGTTTGCTGGAAGTTCCGCATCGCGGCAATTTCCTTTTCCTTCTCAATCGCCACCAGCATTTCTTCCTGGCGCTTGCTGAGCTCTTTGCGGTACATCGACCGCTCATAGACTCCCTGGACGATGATCGGAAGGTGGTCGAATTCCACCTGGTCCTTCCGCATGTAGTCGTAAGCGCCCAACCGCAACGCTTCCGCCGCCAGATCCTCGGAACCGCCCGCTGTGAGCATGATCGTGGGGGTGACCACCTTGTGTTCCTGCATCCACTTCATCACATCGATGCCGGACATCCCGACCATCCGGTTATCCAGGATGATGACGTCGAACTGCTCGCTTTCCATCAGCTCAATAGCCAGCTCCCCGGACTCGACCCCGCGCACGGTGTGGTGGGCCATCTTCAAAGCGATTTCGAGACTGAGCCGGATGGAGGTCTCATCATCTACAACGAGGATACCGAGTTGCTTTGTGCTCATAGAATGCAATGAGAACCAGTTGTGGAAAAATTCATATTATAGTAGAGATAATTGTCTCAAAACTCAAGGTGGTTTTCGGGTTCCCGCAAGAAACAGAGAGTCCCCTCACGGACTTCATTCCTCTGGATTCATTCTCATTACTGCACCATCCAGGGGGTTTGTTCCGAACGATCCGGAATTTGCGTACACAACAAAGCCCTCGTCTGAGGGCTTTGAGACCATCTCAAACGGGTTCTTATCTCCCATACAATTTCTTCCCCGCTTCCTCGTAGGGATCCCCCTGCCTCCAGACCGGACGTTCTTTCATATCGGCAACAAGTCGTGCCGCGTGCGCAAAGGCCTGGCAGTATCGGCTAAAATAAGTGAAATCGAAATGCTCGTCGGCCTGGTCGGCGGGACGATGATAGTATTTGGCAATCTCTGCATCGAAGGACCTCAACCCCATGCCGAAATTGGGTGCCGGGACACCTTTCCGCGCAAACGACACGTTATCCGAACGGTTGAACAGGTTCTGTTCCGGAGCAGGATCGGGAATCACCCCCAGGCCGTAGCGGGCCGCCCCCGCTTTCAGCCGCTCCTCCGCGGTCGTCCGTTCCAACCCTATGACCGTGACAACCGTCGTGTCGTTATATCCTGCACCATCCGTATTGTGGGTGTACACAAGCTTCTCGAGAGGGAGCGGGAAATGGTCCGCAAGGTACGAGCTCCCGATCAAGCCCACCTCTTCGGAAGTCACGGCTGCAAAAATGACCGAACGCGCAGGGGGTTGTGCTGCCAGGACCTTTGCCGCTGCCATCAAAGCGACGGTACCCACCGCGTTATCCCGTGCGCCATTGAAGATCGTATCCTCCGGAGTCGCGCCTGCCCGTAACCCGGCTCCCACGTGATCGTAGTGTGCCATCAGGAGCATGTACTCCTCGCGCAACACGGGGTCAGATCCGCGGACCATACCGAGCACATTGCGGGCCTGTACCTTTTGAACCAAGACCCCTTCCGAATGAATCGAACCCTTTACACTTCCTCCCCCTGCCAACGCTGCTTCATACACACTCTGGGCATCGTTCAACAGCAGGTACGGCAAGTCGACCTGCTTTCCATCCGGCGCGATGCGGAATGACGATTGGCCGAGGAACTGAAGAATGGACTGCCATGGAAAATTTCCCCGGTACAATTCTACCACAGCGACGGCTCCCGCCTCGGCAGCCGACTTCCATTTTGCCGTAGCGAGAGAAGAGCCCTGATAGTTTGTGACGAGAATTTTGCCCTTGAGGTCCTTCGTGGCGAGCTCTTCCTTTGTGCCGGAACCGGCAAAGACCAATTCGGCCTCCAGGTCGGCGGCGCTTCCGCGCGCAACGATCATTTCTTTCCGATGGAGAAGGGTGTCCTTGCCGATGATCAGACGGCCGGATTGAGCGAGTGTCACCCGTTCGAGGAGAACATCCTGGTAGTACTCGTTCAGTCCCGGGACGGGGAGAACGCCGGCCATTCGGAACTGTTCTGCCACATATCGTGCGGCGATATTGATCTCGTTCGTGCCGGTCATGCGTCCCAGCATCTCATCGGAAGCAAGGAAACGGAGATGAGAAGCTAATTCCGCGCTGCTGAGATGATCCTCCGGCAGTGAGCCCTTCCGCTGCGACCAGAGGAGTTGGAACGAGAAGAGAAAGAAAAGCGTGAAGAGCGTGACCTTCCGCATGGATCGGGATGGCATGGGGCGTTTCCTTGCTTTGATGAAAAAATGTGGGAACGAAGATACGCGATTAGTCGGATTCCCACAAGTGGAAATTGACATGCCGCCCGTGCTCTACGACGGAACGCACTGACCCGCTTCCAACCGGCCGTAGGTTACCTCATTTTACTTCGAGATAATCCCGCTCCGGCAACTTCGGGAAGGGGGCGTGGGGCTCCGTTTGGTACCAGAACGCCACGGAGGCCAGATCGTCCTGGAGGGGCTGGTACCGCCCGCCCGACATCCACCCGAGAGCCTGGATGGTCACTCGCAGGTCCTTTTCAAACCTGATCGGATCCATAATATGCCAACGATACATGCCAAACCGTTGTTGGGAAGTGTAGAGTCCATCGGGCCGGATGACCTGATGTAATCCGGCGTACGGCGTTGTGAATTCCTGGTACTGCTTGGTCACCCTGTTTTCGAAGTTGTATGAACCGCAAAAATAGTCCTCCGTTCCGGTCCCGCAAATGGTCGGGAATTTGTCGTCGCCGTCAAGGTAGAACTTGATCTCCCCCTCGCCCCACCAGCCGGTGCTTCTCGAGCCCCAGGCCATATAGGTCCCGACGTACTGCCCCCATCCCTTCACCCCGTCCAGGAGCGTGTACACGGACTTGTACGGCACAGGGTTCATCCGGCGGAACTGCGCGTGGAAGTAGGCTGCATCTTCCGGCACGTCGGTGAGGGTGTAATCGACCTGGTAGTATAACACCATCGCGTCGTCGCCGATATTCGTCATGGTGATCTTCGCCGATTTGCGGAACGGCATTTCCCAGTAGCAGTTGAACGCGCTGCCGGGGTTGATACTGACTGCGAGCGAAGTCAACTGCGCGTACGTCCCCCATCCGGCACCGAAGAAATCTCCGACGGGGGTCTGGACGGAGGGTTCTTTTTCCCCATCCCAATACATCCGAAGAATGGAGAAACGCCAATTCCCGGTCGGCGTCATCCAGATATGCTGGATCGCGCCGGGCCCCTGGATCTCCGCAAGGGTGAATGTCTCTCCCGGTTGGATGCGAACGTACGGAGAGATCTTCCAACCCTGACCAAGATCACGAGCCGCATTGGCCGCCGGACCGTCGATGGACATGCCCGCTTTGCCTTTCTCACCGGTGAAGTTCTCCGGTGAAATGGAGCGGGTTTTGGCTTTTGAGAGGCGTGAAAGGTTTCCCATACCCATTCCCAGTCCGTTGAACTGTGCGTTCAGATCGTGAGCCATAAAACCTCCACAAAGAAGAATGCAGGTGAACCGGAGAAGTGATCGCATAGGATTTCCTCCATTCAAGAAGTAATAAAAACAACAGGAATTTCGTAACGAAGGTAGGGGGAATGTTTCAGAGTTGCAAGAGACACCGGCCGGCCACAGAAGCCACTGGGGCTGATCGCTCGTTTCAGGAATTAATTCTTCACGATCCCCTGTGTACCGCGCACCGCCGTACTGTGTATCCCGTTGTCACGTTCGCCAATCTGCTGGCGCCACATCGCGTAGTACAATCCCATGTGCTGCAGCAGTTGATCGTGTTTTCCGGATTCGATGATCGCCCCTTTCTCGAGCACGAGGATGGTGTCGGCATACATCACGGTTGAGAGCCGGTGGGCGATCAGGATGGTGATAATATCCTTGCGGGCCGATATGGTGCGGATTGTTTCACTGATCTCCTCTTCCGTCAGGGAATCCAGGGAGGAGGTTGCCTCGTCAAAGACCAGCAGATCGGGCTTACGGAGGAGTGCGCGGGCGATCGACAGGCGTTGTTTCTCGCCGCCGGAGACCTTCACACCTCCCTCCCCGATCACAGTATCCAACCCTTTATCCGCGCGGGCCAGCAAGGTTTGACATGCCGCCTTGTGCAACACTTCAACACATTCTTCATCGGTCGCGTGGGGATTGACGAACAGGAGGTTTTCGCGGATCGTTCCGGAGAACAATTGCGTGTCCTGTGTGACAAGCCCGATCCGTTCGCGGAGTTGGTCCAGGTCAACCGAAGTGTGATCGATACCGTTGTAGAGGATTTTCCCTTCCTGCGGCCGGTACAACCCCACCAGGAGCTTCACCAGCGTTGTTTTCCCCGACCCCGAGGGTCCGACAAATGCGATCGTTTCCCCCAGTTCCGCCCGGAACGAAATGCCAGAAAGCGCGTTCCCTCTTGCCGATTGGTGCTTAAAGCTCACATTCTCAAATTCCAGGGTCCGTATGTTCGGGAGCGGGACGGGGTTGACCGGCCGCGGCTCTTTGGGAGTATGGAGGATGTCTTCGAAGTTCTTCAGCGACACCTCGGCTTCGCGATAGATATTGATCATCGACCCCAGTTCCTGCAGCGGGCCAAAGATAAAGAACGAGTAGATCCACAGCGAGAAGAACTCTCCCATCGTGATCTCCTGCGCGAAGATCAGGTAGAGCATCAGTCCAAGGATGGTCGTCCGGAGAAAATTGACCGACGTCCCCTGGATGAAACTGAGGCTTCGGAGATAGCGGACCTTCTTCAGCTCGAGCTGAAGGATTTTCCCCGTGGTGTTGTTGAGGCGTGCGATCTCCTGCTGTGCAAGCCCCAGGCTTTTCACCAGCTCGATGTTTCTAAGCGATTCGGTGGTTGCTCCCGCAAGGGCGGTGGTCTCCCCCACGATCTGTTTCTGCATGATCTTGATCTTCCTGCCCAGGACGGAACTGACCCATCCCAGCACCGGGATCGTTGCAAAGTAGATCGGCGCGATGAGCCAATGGACGGTGGAAGCATAGACCATCACAAAGATCACCCCCACCAGGGTGGTAAACAACAGGTTGATGGAGACGGAGATCAACCGCTCCGTATCGGTGCGGACCTTCTGCAACTTGCCGAGCGTCTCCCCGCTTCTCTGATCTTCAAATACCTGGTAAGGCAGTTCCAGCGAGTGTTTCAGACCGTCCTGGTAGATCTGCGCGCCGAGCTTCTGCGTGATGGTGTTGATGTAATAATCCTGGAAGTTCTTGGCGACGCGGGAAACAAACGCAACCCCCACCGCGAGGGCAAGCAGCATGCCGACCCCTTTGACGAACTCCTCCTGACTGTACTTATCGAACCGGGTGGCGTACTCATCAATGATGTACCGGAAGACAAGCGGATCGAGCAGGGAGAAGGTCTGGTTGATCGCTGCGAGGGCAAGTGCCAGCAGCACCAGCTTCCAATAGTTCTTGAGATAGGAAAAAAGGAGTTTCACGCTTCTCCGGACAATGAATGCAGGTTACCGGGCTTCATGGGTATGCGTGGGATTGCGTTTTGGTCTTACGAGAGCGCTGCCCCGCGCGTGAGTGTGAATACGGTGATCTCCGAACGGGCTCCAAGGCGAACAGGGGGCCCCCAATAGCCGGTTCCTTTGCTGACGTACACCCAACCGCCATTCCGTTTGTGAAGACCTTTGATATAGGGTTGACCGATCGTTGCGAGCAGGTTCCAGGGAAAAAACTGCCCTCCGTGCGTATGCCCTGTGAGGATGAGATCAAATCCCAGGGGCTCAGCGGCGTAAAGGCTTCGGGGCTGATGCGCCATCAGGATTTTGACCATGTCCGCAGGAGCCCCCTCCATTGCTTTGGCCGGGTCCGATTGGTGGTGCGGGAGAAAGGTTCCGCCCGAGTAATCGGTCACACCCGCAAGGACCATGGAAGCTCCGTTGCTCGAAATCACCCGGTGCTCGTTCATGAGCACCTTATACCCCATCCGGTCGATCTCCTCCACCCACGGCTCCGCCCCCGAATAGTACTCGTGATTTCCGGTAACGAAAAACTTCCCGTGCGGCGCCTGCAATTGGGCCAGCGGTGCGACATCCTCGCGAAGGTGAGACACGGATCCATCGACAAGATCGCCCGTAAAAGCTATAAGATCCGGCCTGAGCTCCTCAACCTGACCCGCGATGGTCTCGATCCAATCCCGTTTGACCGTCAGACCGGCGTGGATGTCCGTTATCTGCACAATCCGAAATCCTTCGAAACTTTCGGGAAGGTTGACAATCGGTATTTTCAGATCAACGATGCCGGGTTTCCGCCTCGCCTGATAGACCCCGTAGGCGGTCAGCGCACCCGCCGCCCCGATCACGGCAAGGTTCGAAACCTGAACGAGAAAGAGTCTCCTTGCCGGGTCCGTCGCGCCCCCACCCCGGGGTTGGAACAATGCGAGAAGCCAGCCGATTCCATTCCCACCGACCAACAGGAGGTCGCGAAACACCAGGAGGGTAACAACAAAGGAAAGAAACCCAAGACTACTATAGACGAACCAGGACCACCATGAGCCGACGCCCTCTGCAAAACGGAGAAAGAACATCGAGAATACCGGGAGGAAGAAGAGAGCGCCCACCAACGTCCACGCGGCAGCTTTCCATCCACCGGGAAGAGCCATCGGTGTGATCAACCTCCACCCGATATAGGCAAATCCTCCCCCCATCACGAAAGCGACAATGGCGATCCAGATCATCCATGAAAGAAGCATGCGAACCTTTCCTTTTGGCAACGGAGTCGAGGGCTCGTCCTCGTTCGGAGGCATCACCGTACAATCTTAAACTGAAACATGGGGGATTGGAACGCCCCGTACAGCCTGACCCACAGCGGCAGCATCATTTCGGTACCGCGGGCGTTGGTGATGTCGCCGAGGTCCAGGATATTCTCCGTTTTCCATCCAAAGCTGTGCAGCATCGTTTTAACTTCCGACTTGGCGGCCGCGTCGTTTCCGCACATAAAGAGCGTATGGTCGCCGCCGTTGATCAGATCCGGATTGACCATCACCATGCAATTCACCGTATTGAGCGCCTTCACCACTCTGACCCTTGGATAGGCTTTCTGAATCTGCTCACCGAGCGAATCGGTGTTACTGATCGAGAGGGTCGGGGGCATGCCTTTGGAGAAATCGAGCGGGTTGGAAATATCGATCAGGACTTTCCCGCCGAGGTTCCCCTCCCCCGCTTGTCGCAACACATCGAGCGATGCAACGCCATGCGTACAATTGAAGAGCAGTTCACCGAATGCGGTTGCCTGGGCGAATGTCCCGTGAGACGCGTTCCCTCCGTTCGTTTTCGACCATTCCACCGCTTTTTCGTTGTCCGCTGTCCGGGAGCCCATCTTCACGGCGTGGCCAAGCTGGATCAGCCTTGTTCCTATGGCCCCCCCTACCATGCCGGTTCCCAATACTCCGATGTTCATACTGTTGTTCCCTTCCTTGAATGGTTCTGATGACGTTTGGAAACGGGAGGATGTTCCTGATCTGGCTTATCCGCCCGCCTCTTTTTTCTCTTCTTTCTCTTCGCCGGGATAGTACCCGCACCGGTGTTTCCATTCCTCTTTGAATTGCTCGCGTTCCTCGGGCGTCATGGCCGCGAGTTTTTCCTCGAGTTTTTGCTTCCAACGACGATCACGCCATTCTTTCCCATAGCGCCAGGGGGCCCACCCTCGCAGCAGAATATGCGAGAGGGTCAGCAAGCCCACAGCCTGCCAGAAGGAGAGAAACGGACCGCCGAAGAGTTCGGGCACCAGGGCGTTCCACAGCAACATCACGATCAGCCCAAACACCGTGAGTGCGACCGCAAGAAACGACAGTCCTTTACCCAATTTCCACATCCACCAGGGGTTCATGGTTCTATGATCCTCCAACTGTTTCTATGAGAGTGAAATTTCCTGACAGACCGGGCCTGCATGCAACCGGCCGAAAAACATTCTTTTTTATGATGATCCATCAAACTCCGCATACAACTCCTGCAACCGTTCCCGGAGATGCAACACGGCATAGCGCTTGCGCGAGAGGAGAGTATTCAGCGGCTCCCCCGTCAGGTCTGCAATCTGCCTGAAGCTCTTTCCTTCCAGTTCATGGAGCACAAACACCTCCCGCTGCTCGTCGGGGAGCTCATCGAGCGCATCCGCCAGTTCTGTCCAGACCATGGAGCGGGCGTAGACGCGGTCTGGATTTTGCCTCGGATCGTAGAGAATATCTTCGAGATTGAGCGGGACGGCCGGGTTTCCCTCACCTCCGGGGAGGGATTCGGGACGCTTCTTCCGGTACCAATCGATGATCTTGTTCCGGGCAACGGTGAAGAGCCATGAGGTGATCTTCTCGATCGGCTCGGTCACGCTATAACTGGTCGCAAGCTGGTAGAAGACATCCTGCAGGATATCCTCTGCATCCTCATGCGTGCGGACACGCCGCCGGATGAAATCGAGCAATCGCTTTCGCTCGGCTCCAGCGGCCCGTTCAATCGTCACGTTGCGGCGATGCAGTTGGGTTTCGATGTTCACTGTTGCAACCATGTCATAGAATAGACGGACGCCCCCTCCGGAAATTGTAAGGGAATTTGTGCTAGAAATACAGGGGAAAAAGGCTTACTTTGAGATGTTGTCAACATCCCGCAATTTCCATTCGCATCTACTTCCAGAAAGGGCAGGCTCTTGAATTCATGGATCGCAGGGTTAATCGTGCTCGGACTGTCGGGTCCGCAACAAGCGACACAGCAGAAAACCGCCTTAAAGACACAAAAGGAGAAAGTCAGTTACAGCATCGGCCTCGATATCGGAAGAAACTTCAAGGAACGGGAAATCGATATCAACCCGGACCTCCTTCTCCGGGGGATCAAAGACGCCCTCTCGGGGGCAACCCCGTCCATGACGGACAGTGAAATGCGTGAAGTGATGACGGCGTTTCAGACAGAGATGATGGCGAAAATGGAGGCGGATTCGAAGAAAGCGGCTGAGAAAAACAAGAAGGAGGGCGAGATCTTCCTGGCCGAGAACAAGAAGAAGCCGGGCGTTGTAACCCTGCCGAGCGGATTACAGTACAAGATCCTGGTGGACGGCAAGGGAAAGAAACCCGCGCTCAAAGATACCGTCACGGCCCATTATCGCGGCACGCTCATTGATGGCACTGAATTCGAGAGTTCGTACAAACAAGGGCAACCGATGACCTTTGCGGTTGCCCGCGTGATCAAAGGCTGGACCGAAGTTCTTCAGCTGATGCGTGTGGGATCGAAGTGGCAGGTATGCATCCCGGCAAACCTGGCGTACGGTGACCGCGGTCAAAGTCGGGAGATCGGCCCGAACTCGACCCTCATATTTGAAATCGAATTGATCGAAGTCAAGTAGTCCGGACGGAAGACCTCCAACGGGCGAATCGGCGCTATGCCGGTTCGCCTGTTTCTTTTCCCGGCTGCTGAACCAGGTAGATACTGAAGACCGAACCCTCCCCCACCTTGCTCGTCACGTCGAGACGATACCCCATCGCCCCGCAGAGCGCGCGCGAAATCGTCAACCCGAGTCCTGTTCCTTCGTACTTCCGGGAGGGAGAATTATCCACCTGATGAAACGCTTCAAAGATCGCCCCGAGCTTCTCCGCCGGAATGCCGATACCGGTGTCCCGAACATCGATCCGGACGGGTTGGGCCGTAAGCGGATTCGTTTCCATCAAAACGGTCACGTTCCCCCGCCTCGTAAACTTGAGCGCGTTGGCGATCAGGTTAATGAGGACCTGCTTCAGCTTGCCATAATCGGTCCGGAAGGGGGCGATTTGGTTGGGGATCTCAGTCCGGATTTCAACCCCTTCGGGCGCCTGGGCCTCGAGCTCTGCCACCGTCTCCCGGATCAAGGTCGCGAGGAAGATCGAGGTGATCTCCAAATCGGTACGACCAGTTTCAATCTTTGACAGGTCGAGCATCTGGTTGATCACATTCAGCAGATGTTTACCGTTACCGAGTACTTTTTCCAGGTAATCGATCTCCTGGCGATTGAGGTTTTGTTGTTTGTTTTTCAGCAGCACGTTGGCAAACCCGATGATGGAATTGAGCGGCGTGCGCAGCTCGTGGGTGACATTGGCCAGGAACTGGCTCTTGACGCGGTTTGCTTCTTCCGCCCTGCCCTTCGCCTCCTTCAACTGGTCAATGACTCCCTCCAGTTGCTCGTTCACGCGCGAAAGTTCGTTTTTCTGGAGCGCTATCTCTGCCGTCCGTTCCAGGACGCGCTGTTCCAGGCCGGTTGCCATCCCCCGAATCTCTGCGAGCACATTCTTTTCCTCGGTGATATCGCGGGCCACGCCCATCAGGGCCACGGGCACGCCATCCTCATTCCGGATGAGGGAGGTGCTCAGGAACACGGGGAACTCCGACCCATCCTTCCGACGGTTGATCAGTTCCCCTTTCCATCCCCCCTTCCTCGTTTCATGAAAGATGGCCTGGGTTGTTTCGGAAGTATTCCTGGGCGATCCAATCGTATCCGGCCCCCTGCCGACCAACTCGTAGAGCTCGAAGCCATAGGCGTTCAGGAACGCCCGGTTGGCGAAGGTGAACCGGTCCTCCATATCCGTAATACAGATCATCTCCGACGTGCTTTCGACGGCGTGGCCCAGGAGCCGGAGCTGTCCCTCTACCTTCTTCCGTTCGCGGATATTCCGCACGACGTTGCGGTACTCCACCACCTGTCCCGCAGGATCGCGGATGACGCGGGTCGATTGTTCGACCCACTCCTCATCCCCGTCCTTCTTCCTTCCGCGGAATTCAATCCTGGCATCCAGCGTGCCGTCCTGTGTCCGGTCGAGATAGAAACGGAGAACCCGCCTCCGGTCCTGGGGGCTGATCAGCATCACAAATGAGCTCCCCAACACTTCCTGCACCTGGTAGCCGGTCAGCATCTCCATGTTGGGACTGCAGTAGGTAATCTTTCCATCCTTGTCCACGACAAAGTAAATCTCGCTGATGTTTTCAACGAGGTCTTTGTACCACTCTTCACCCGACCTTCGTTTCTCATCGAGCGCTGCACGTTCGGTGATATCCTCCGCAATGCCGGCGATCCGGTACACCTGTCCGGACCGGTCCATGATGGGAAAACCCCGGTCCCGCACCCATCGGATGGTCCCGTCCGGCCGGATGATCCGGTACGTCTCTTCCGTCGGGGACCCTTTGAGTTGGCGTTCAATCCCCCGCTCCGCGCGCTGACGGTCATCCGGATGGATGGCGTCGAGGAACGACCGGGGGTTCTCGAACAGGCTCCTGCGGCTCCTCCCCCACAAGGTTTCGTAGGCCTTGCTGACAAAGAGCATTTCCGGTTTTCGCTGGTCTGCCATCCAGACCACTCCCTGGATGTTCTCGGCCAGTTGTCGGAAGCGCCGCTCCGATTCCTGGAGATACTCTTCCGCCTTCTTCCTTCCCGAGATATCGGTCTGGACGGCGATGGATCCGACAACGTTTCCTTCGGCGTCCGTGATGGCGGCCGCACCGATTTGAACCCAGATCAACTCGCCGGACTTTTTTCTGAGCTGGATTTCATATTGTTCGGCTACTCCCTGCATGCGATGGGTGTTGCGGCTCTTCATCAGCTCACGATCCTCCGGTCGAAGGAGAGTGTCCATCGCCACCCTGCCGAGCAGTTCCTCTCTTTGATACCCTACCATGACACAGTAGGGATCATTCACAAACTGGATCACATCGTCATGGTCCACCATCAACAACCCTTCGCTCATGCTGTCGATCAGCGTCCGGTAACGTTGCTCCGTCATCCGGAGCACATCTTCGATCCGTTTCCGCTCAGTGATATCGGTCGCGACGCCGATGATCCCCGTAAGGGTACCCTGTTGATTCCTCAGAGGGGAAAACTGTGATTCGAACAAGGCATCGCCGATCCGGTCGACGGAATGGCGGAGAGATCCGTCCAACGCTTCGCGGAACTTTTCCCCCAATCCGGGGAGGGCGCGAAACGCGTCAAAGACCGACCGACCCACAAGTTGATCCGACCGAAGGCCCAGCTTCTCAAGTCCTTTCCCCTCCGCAAGCGTGAAGACGCCCTCCTTATCGAGGGCAAACAAAATGATCGGGGCACCAGTCAGGACCGTTCGGAGGTGAAAATCCTTTTCCGCGGGAAGGGGGGCGGGGAGTCCGGGAGCCGGACGGGTTGCGGGACGGACGCGTCGTTTGGTCTTTGCGCTTTGGCTCGATTTCAGCGAACTGCGTTTCGCACGAGCGGACGATGCACCGGCAGGTTGTTTCTTCTTCCGCGCCAATCAGAGCCTCCGGCTGGATGAGGAAAAGCAAGAAAGAAGTTGACGCAGGGGGGGGATAGATGAAACCTTTTGGACTCCTTACGCTGTCGCTTCGCCCCCATGCGAGAGGGGGAGGGCGACAATCGTTGTGGTTCCCTTGCCGTACTCACTTTGGACGGTCAGGGACCCGCCATGGATCTCTGCGAGCCGTTTGGCCACCGTCAATCCGAGACCTGAACCCTGTTGTTCATACATCTTTCGATCGAACTGCATGTAGGCCCCGACGCTATGGAGTTGTTCCGAGGTCATCCCGCGACCTGCATCACGAATCTTCATGTGAAACGCCTGGCGGTCGACCTCCGTATGGATCTCGACCACGGTCCCTTTTCTGGAGTACCGGAGCGCGTTGTCAAACAGCTCTTCAAAGATTTTGCTGAAATAATCGGCGGAGATGGCTATGTCCGCCGTATGAAGTCCAAGCGTCAGGTCCGTCGAACGGTTTGACTCGTACGCCCTCTGCCGTGCGAGAATGTCGATCATGCGACCGACATCGGTTGTGCTGCTCTTGCGAAGCGATTCGATCTTCAGGTAATCCATCTTCAGGATTTCGATCTGCGCGTAGATCAGGAAGTTCTCGACGAGTCGGTTGAGCCGCTTCCCATTCTTGTAGATTCGTTCCGCCATCTGGGAGACTTCGATCGGCTCCAGCTCCGAAAATTGCTTGCGGAGAATATCGGAATAACCGAGAATGCCATTCAACGGCGTCCGGAGTTCGTGCGGAAGCGCCGTGCTCAGTTGGTCTCGCAGGTGCTCCAGTTTTGTCTCAGCTTGTTGAACAAGCGCCTCATGCTTCTGCAACCTTGCCTTCACTGCCGAAACAAGCTCGGAGGACGAAAAAGGCTTGAGAAGGAAATCATCGGCACCGAGATCCATCCCTTGCCGCATACCCGCCTTGCTTTGCTCGGCCGTGATCAGGATGAAGGGAATGGAAGCCGTTGTGGGGTCGTTTCGGATGGCGGTCAGGACCTGGTAACCGTCCACCAGCTCCATCCTGATATCGCAGACGATCAAATCCGGAAGCTGCTTGCGCGCCTGTTCCAGCCCCTCCACCCCATTGGACGCGCTAAACGTTGCATAGCTGTGCTTCTTCAGGACGATAACGATCGTTTCCCGTATGGAAACTTCGTCGTCAATGACAAGCACTTTCGTTGTGTTCATCGGTACAGACCAGTGATTGACTTGTGAACGGATCGGGATGCCCGGTTAGGCCGGAGCTCAACCGGGGAAAGGCAGAACTAAAATAGTCAAAGGGGAGGGAAAGTCCAAATCTTTCCTGCTCAGGGATGAAACGCCGGCAGAAAACGACGAGAGGCCGTCCAAAATGCCCGCCCGCCTGATTGCCCCGCCCGACTGAACGACACAGTCGTTCGGGCGGGCTCAGGCAGTCGGGCGGGCAGGGCGAGATGCTATCTCGCCCGCGTTGGAGTTCCAGAATCGGCCTGAATTCCACAACTCCCGAACTCAGACAACTCATTGTTCAGACTTTTTGGAAGGCCTCCGATCGCACTACCATACCGGAGTATGTCCCGGGCACACCCGGAGGCTTACAAACTGGGTGGCGAGACTTTTCGACCAGGTCTCTAG
>DKJQ01000272.1 GCA_002454845.1 Ignavibacteria bacterium UBA6688 | reverse complement strand
CAAGCTCAGTTTCAGTCCATGTATTACATTTTAAGAATTTAGAATTGATTGGGACCCAACAAGAACTACTGATTCCAATCAAAGGGGTGGGTCAATTTAGAGCAATCACAAAAAAGGTTAAAGATCGTGGAAATTCGAGGTTTTTTTGGAGTGGGCAATTTCAGGAAAACAAGGGGACTGCCTTCTTTGCAATTGCCAATGCAAATGTAACCGGTATGATTCATATCGGACAACTTGTATTCTCAATCGAACCAATTGGAGCAGGGAACCACGCTCTTATCGAGCTCGACCAATCAAAATTCGGACCTGATGAACCTCCCAATACCTATTCTGGAAAGAATGAGATTAAGGACGGCCAAGCCCTCCTTTCAAAAAATGCAATTTCAGGATCATTCGGCGCGAAATTTATGATGACTACGCCAGTAATTGATGTTATGGTGGCATATACAGCCGCGGTCGCCAATGCTAACGGGAATATGTCGAGTTTCATCGATGCGTGTATAGAATCGGCCAATGAAAGCTTCACAAACAGCGGCGTGGATGCTGAGTTATCACTCATACATTCTGTCCAAGTGAACTACAGTGAATCTGGGAGCACAGAAACGGATGTCGGCAGGTTGCAGGGAGCAAGCGATGGTCACATGGATAATCTCCATTCACTTCGCGATGAATATGGTGCAGATATTGTTGTGCTCCTGATAGCAAATGCTGACGCTAATGGGGAAGCGTTTGGAATAGAAGTGCAATCAAGCGGAGCTTTCTGTGTCGTGCTGGATGATGCAGCAGTGCCGAATTATACGTTCGCTCATGAAATTGGCCACTTAATTGGGTGTCGCCATGATCGTAATGCTGACGGTAACGGGAGTTATAACCATGGTTACGTTTATTCATCAGGTGGGTGGCGAACGGTCATGGCTTTGCCGTACAGTGGTATAACTCGGATTCCATTTTGGTCCAACCCAGATTCAACCTATGGCGAGGTCGCTATGGGTACAACTACTTGGGAAGATAATGCGCGAAAATGGAATGAACGGGCTTCAACCGTCGCATCTTTTTACCTTAGGCCAATTCTTGTGCCGGGAGATTATTCAACAATCGAATCAGCGTTGAGTGCGGCGTCCAGCGGATACAGGGTTATTGTCTCAGCTGATACATACACTATCAATAGCAATGCAACTGTTGTGGAAGGAGTGACCTTGGAACTTGCTGCAGGATGCACGCTCAATTTCGCAGGCAACTACAAACTTCGCGTCGAAGGCAGGCTCGAAGCCAACGGAAGTACTTCCGACACGATCCAATTCACCCGTTCCGATGGCACGTGGTACGGGATCGAGTTCTACAACGGGACGGGCGAAAGTTCCATCCAGTATGCGAAGATCACCAACGCGCAATACGGCGTCTACAACTACAACACCAACGCGACCGTCTCTTACTCGCACATCGAAAACAATACAACCGGAGTTTACAGCTCGAACAACAGCAGCACGCTGGCATGGAATCGTATTCAGAGCAATAGCTACGGCGTCCAACTCGCTTCGTACGGCGATGCCAATATCCAGACGAATAACGTCCTGCGCTACAACGGCTATGCCGTGCATGGGGATGCGACATCCGTCCCGGCTCTGGGCAACTACCCGGGAAACAACAGTATCTACTCCAATGATTACTACGACGTGTACTCCAGCTATGGCGGGACAATCTACGCACAGGGGAACTGGTGGGGAAGCTACCCTGCCTCGCCAAGCATCTACGGCACGGTGGATTACTCAAGCGAACTCAGCTCCAATCCAAATACCTGGGCGGGAAAGCTCGTCGATCCGTCAAAGGGTCCCATTCTCCCCGGGCCGCTGGCAAAGAGAAGCGACAGCCCCGGAGATGATACCGGCATGAAAATGCTTGATGAGGCTTACCGAATACTGTTGGGCGGAGACACCGAGCACGCGCTCGGCGCCTTTCTTAGTATTGTCGCGCGGTATCCGGATGCGTTCGCAGGGGCACGAGCTCTCGTCTTTGCCGATCGTATCCTGGAGAACTCAGGCAGGGATGCGAAAGGCATTCTCACATCAGCGATTGCCCGGAGTCCGGGGTCGAAGGTTGGATCGGTTGCGAAGTCATTGCTGACAGGACACCTTCTAAAGGAAGGAGAAAACCAGGCAGCCCTGAACAACGCCCTCGCACTGGTGGACCATGAGGATACGCTGATAGCGAAGCACGCATTGTATGATGCCGGGAACATATTGTGGTACCGGCTGAACAACAAAGAGTCTGCGGCCGTCTATTTTCGGGAACTCATCGCCGAGTATCCTGATGATCCGTTGAGCCATTCCGCCATGTCCACGCTTGGAGAGTCACCCAGTCAGAGCCCGGAAACACAGCCTGGGACGGCCATTGCAAGCACCGATCCACGGGTTGAGTTGCACAATTACCCCAACCCCTTCAACCCTGCGACGGTGATCCGGTTTACGGTCCCCGCAGAGGGGCACGTCTCGCTGAGGGTCTTTGATGTCCTGGGCCGGGAGGTCGCAACGCTCCTGAACGAGACCCGCGTGGCGGGCTCCCATCAGGTCAATTTTTATGCCGGCAGGCTTTCGAGTGGCATGTACCTCTACAGACTCGAAACAGGCGGAAAGGCGATCATCCAGAAAATGATGCTTGTTCGGTAGGGTTTAGCGTACCGCACAATAGACTGAGAGGAGAGGTTGCGATTCTGCTTTCGACACTGCAATCTCGCCCCTTGCTTTTATACAACTACATTGTACAATCAACCACGCCCACCAGTGGCAACGAAGGAGATATTCAAGGGGGTCTCGATGGGGTGAACGGATTGGTACTGGGATTGAAAAACAGGTTCAGCCTCCTTCATCGGCATCGTCCCGAGGGAATGATGTCCGGCATACACAACCTGATGCAGTCGCTCCATCACCTCGAAGCCGGTTTCATTGAAATCGCCAACTATAAGAACTCCCCGCGGATCGTGTACACGGATCAATTCGGAAAAAGCCTTTTGCGGTTTGGCAAGTTCGTGGAGCGTGTTCATACAGATAAGAAAAGGGATCGAGTGGTCCCGGAACGGCAGGCTCTCCATATTCAATTGCAGGAATTGAACAAGGGGGAGATACGCATTCGTAATCCGTTCCTCTGCACGATGCCGTTGCCCGAACTCAAGATCGCCGGTGACAACACGGAATCCCAGTCGGGTCAGGACCGACGTCATGCGCCCGGTTCCGGTGGCTAACTCAAGGATGGTAGACTGCAGGGGAAGGTCGGTTCTGCTGATAATCTGTTCATATTCGCCCGTGAGGTCATACCCCCAGGAACGGAGGAGGCGGTCGCTTTCGGAGGGTGGGATGGAGGAGAGCACGGATGCCATGTGACATTCTATCGGAAATAACCAGCATTCTGAAGAAAAGAACGTCTTAATATTCACCACGGATGGCACACCGAGTGACACCGACGGAAGGCTGTAAGACCATCAACTATTTTGGTTTTGAACACCGGAAAGGACCATTATAGGTTCCAGTCTTTATCAGTGTTCATCCGTGTGCCATCCGTGGTTCAAAAGCTGGGGGATACATCATCTCAGCAAATCCTCGGCAGTTGCTCCCCGGAAAGCATGTCGACCACACGGGACCCGCCGATCGTGCTTTTCATAACAACCGTTCCCGGATGGTCCGCAGTCAACGGGGGAGAACAATGGTGAACCGGGATCCTTTCCCCGGCTCGCTCGACACCGAGATTGAACCGCCGTGCCGGGAGATGATTTGCTGAGTGATGGCTAATCCCATTCCCGTCCCTTCGTTCTTCGTCGTATAATAGGGGTTAAAGATCTTTTCCAGCGCGTCCGGCCCGATGCCGGAACCGGTATCCGTCACGTCGATCGTGTACCCGGATCCCTTCCGCGCGGCTGCAAGCCGAACCTGGCCTCCGGAAGGCGTGGCATCGAGCGCATTCTGCAGAAGGTTCAGGAGAGCCTGCATCATCTGTTCCTGATCAACAAAGGAGATCAGGTCCGGATTGCATTCGGTCGTGAGTCTGACCCTTTTTGCGCGGGCCTGAGCATCAACAACGGCGGCTGCCCTTTCAAGAAGCGCAGAAAGATTCACATCCTGAAAATTCGGCTGAGCAGGCCGGGCAAACTGGAGAAATTGTCGGATGATACGGTTGATGCGGGCAATTTCAGAGCGCATGATCTTTGCAAGGCCCTTGTACTCCTCCGCTCCCTGGGCCGGCTCAAACTCCGTTTCGAGCCGTTGGGCTATCATGGAGATGGCGTTCATCGGATTGCGGATCTCATGGGCAACACCGGACGCAAGTTCACCCATCGCGCTCAACCGCTCTTTCCTCCTCATCTCCTCTTCCAGCCGCTTTGCTTCCGTGAGATCCTTGATCACCAGCGTCATGCTCTCCCTCCGCCCGTCGGGCATGACGGTCTGGGAGACCGTCACCGAGGCAACGATGCTTCGCTCCTCACGGCATGGAATCGATCGTTCGGATGTTCCGACGGGCAGGGCAAAGAGGGCTTCGAGACAGTCCGGGAGACCGCCTGGTAATTGCTGAACTGTTCTTCCCAGTACGTCGCGTGCAACGCCCCCGAAGAGTTCTTCCGCCTGCCGGTTGAAAATGGTGAACCTCCCCAATTCATCAATCGTCACCACGGCGTCCCGCATTTGCTCCAGGACATTTCCGGTAAAGGTCTTGATCGATTGGTATTCCCTGTTGGCAAGCCGGTAATTCTGGTTCGCGATGATGGCAATCACCATTAAGGAACCCAGAGCAATCAGGACGATGGAGATGACCACAAGCCGGCGCAGCATCCTGACCTCCACGGCCTTGATTTCTTCCATGGACCGACCGACACGAATGAGCGCCGGTTCGTCCCCTGATTCCCCCAGGGGGGCCACCACTTCAAATACTTCCCGTCCCTCGAACATCAGCGTCCGAACCATGAGCGTGTCGGCATCGAGAGCGGTCTGCAAAAAGGTATCCGTCTCAATCGCGCCCATTTCCTTCACGCCCTCACTTGCCGCAAGGATTCCTCCACGATCCTGTACGGCAACGTACTCGATCCCATGGTTATCTCCGAGATCGCGCAGCAACCGGCCGATACCGATGGACCTGCGAAATTCCAGGAGATCCGCCGCATCGAGGTTCACCACGACAGCCCCTCCGCCGGGACGCATCCGCCGAACAGCGAAGGCAAACCTGCGCCCGGAATCCATGCGCGCCTCGCGGAGCCCGATCACCATCTCCCGCGCCTCGCCGGAAAGGACCGGTTCGAGCGCCTTCATCCGGTCAAGACGATCGCTTTCAGACTCCCGGTGAACGGCCGTGTGGCTGCTGACGAGCCTTCTCCCCTCCGCATCCAGAATGTTGATCCGGAATAATTCATTGGTGCGGGCGATCCTCTCCAGATCCTTCTGTGTCACCACACGCTGACTGTCAAGCAAAGCGACAAAATAGGCGTTGTCGTGAAGACGTTGGGCCAGCAGAAGTTCAATTTCCTCCGACGCGCGAAGGATGTTTTCTCCACTCCGGGCAACTGTTTCGATCAGGGAAATCGCCTCGCTTTCCATCATGTGGTAGAGTTCGTCACGGCTTTGTCGCCACTCGACCCATGCCGAAAGTACCGTGACGAGCATGACGGCGACGGTAATCGCGATGATGGAACGGGGATGAATGCTGAACGCCTTCTTTGGGGGATTCATACTCTTTCTTTCAGGCAGAAGCCAGCAAAAGTTGAGCCAGAAGCAGCATCTGTTCGATCCGACGGCATTTTCAACGTGAGAAGCGGAGGGTTCCTGAAAATAGGAAATTCAAGCAAGGGTAAGAGGAGTATTTGTCAGGGGGATACCTCCGGACCCGGCCAAAGAAGAGGGTCTTTGGCCCAGCAGGATCACTTCGTTCTGATCTGCATTCTTCTGAGTAACGGATGGAAGAGGCGGTCTCAGTCGCGGCCGACCTTCCGCTGAATGGTCGCGCCGTTGATCAGGTCAAAAAAGAAAGGAGAACTCCACAGACAACGCGTTGTTGGAATAATGATAGTACGGATCATTGGAGTCGTTGCGAATGTAATCATAGAGGAGATCAACGGAAACTCCAAGCGTCGGAAAGCTCCTCCGCACCGAGAGCGTGAGGAAGGATCGGAAATCTTCCCGTGTAAAACCAAGATCCTCGCCCTGAAGGTCAAATGCCTGTCGGGCAGAATAGGACCGCCTCTGTGTCCCCGCCTTCACACGAAGAGAAAGATCCTCGAAAAGTATCTGCGTAAGCATGAGGTTCCAGGAAGGACCCTCATATCCATAATGATCATCGAACACTTCATCGTCGGATACGGCTCCGTAGTCGGTGCTGAGAAAGCGCGATTCTTTCTTCAAGTTCCAGAGGTACTGCGTCGTGAGACTCAATCCTGTTGCGTCGGTAATTCCCTGACCGACCCGGATCAAGGCCGTCGCCTGCGTGACGCTTGGGGCGGAACCATTCATCGACCCCGCTCCCCTCCATCCGGTCCCGCCGGCCATTGAAACAATATCCTGTTCATTGGATGTGGAATAAATCTTCTCCCCGATCGTACCTTCGAACATCAGCGATGTGCGCGTCTGAAGGGAGGAACGAAGGCGAATCAGGCCGACATGTTCGGTATGATCAAATTCGCTGAGATTGCGGAATGAATAGGAGTTAAACGTATAGGCGGCTTTGCCGACGATCAGGTCGGACAGGATATATTCGGCCGCTGCATCAAAGGATACATTCCTGTAATCATAGAACGTATACCACTCCCGGTTTACCCGAGTTTGATAGGAAAGCCCCGAGCTTAAGCTCCCTTGCTCCTCGGGTCCAAACACGGTTGTCAATTTCATGCCGGCCGTATGGACATGAAACGTCCGGTCGGTCACCTTGGAAAAATACGTCAGTCCTCCGCCGTAGAACAACGCTAGACCGCCCCGTTCGGTTTCCCAGTCACGCTCAATCGTCAACGAGAGGCTCGACACTCTGTCCGCCGTACGCTGGTAGTCGTTGTTGACGTTGTCATCGAACATCATGCTGACAGCGGGGGTAATGCTCCATTGGGCGCTGGCCCACAGAGGAAGTAAAATCCCAACCCAGAAAAGCAGGAAACGCCTCATTGCTTCCCTCCGCGGTGCTGTTTTCCCCGAAGCCGTAATTGCCGGGCCTCCCGGAATCCCTTGACGCTCATATCACCACGTCGATATCCCAGCCCCTCGACACGTTGGTCACAAATACCATCTCCATCAAGATCGATGAATCGGTCCATTTTGCGTTTTGTGTCCCCGGGCGCGTCAGTCCGTTCCGTGGACTCCGCGCTCTTTCCGACGTGTGCTTTCCCCTCAACCTGAGTTGACGGGGGAGGAACCGCACCCGCAGTATCTTTGGCTTGACTCAAAGTTGCCTCTGAGATCGCCAGCATTGCCATCAGTATTGTAATTATCGGTTTCATTGATCCAAGCCTTGGTGGAACCTGAAGCGCGTTGTCACATTGCCTAAACAGACCGGAGCCCCCTAGATGGAGGCCCCCAGTCCGCATTCACTTGTTACTTGCGACCGCCACGGTATCCTTTCGGTCCCGTCCCGTCGCACGTGCCGGTTCCTTTTCCGGCGCCGAAGCCTGTGCCATCTTTGGGGCCGACACCTTTATTGCCCGTGCCATCCCCGGGTCCGTATCCTTTTCCCCGCATACCGTTTTGAGCACCAAGGCGTTGCCGCTGGCCTGCGTTGGTCCCGAAATTGTCGCAAATCCCGTCGCCATCATTATCGACGAAGTTCACGCTGCGAGGTCCGTTCCCCGTTCCTTTCGTTTGAGCAGCCGCCTGATCGGACAGGAGGATGCCCATTGCAAACACGAGGGTTGCTATAAACCCTGCTTTGAGAATCCGTTTCATGATTACCTCCATTGAGTCAGTAAGGTTGATTGTTGGTTGTTTGGGCTCATGAGTTCCTGGATGATACCACTCAATCTGTATGCCAGAAACACTATGGAGGAATTCAAAGAAATATGGGCGGTTTTCCAAAGGCACGAACGGGGTCAGCCTTGTTTTTCGGCAGGGTTGCCGAGGAGGGTCGGCAAAAAGGTCGAGGATTGTCTGAAGGCATAGGACTGAATCAAATCCGGGATTACTTCACTCCCCATTTTCTGAGTTTGTACCGGAGGTTTCGCTCCGATATCCCGAGTGCGGCGGCGGCTTTGGACTGGTTATTACCACTGATCCGGAGAGCTTCGGTCACCATTTCTTTTTCCAGGCGCTCAACCCTTTCCGGGAGGGTCAAATGCCCGGAAGACTCTGCAATATCCTGTTCCGGTTTGAGCGACTGCACAGAGGGAGGAAGTTCCTCCGTTGTTATGAATTCTCCCCGGCTGAGAACAACTGCGCGCTGGATAATATTTTCGAGTTCCCTCACATTTCCCGGGTAATCATAGCGCAAGAGATGGTTCCAGGCTTCCCTCGAGAACGCTACTTTTTTGCTTCCGTTTTCCGCGGAGAACCTTTCGAGTGCCGACTCGAGCAAAGGCGCTATATCGTCCCTCCTGTCCCGGAGGGGGGGAATGTTGATCGTTACGACATTGAGGCGATACAGGAGATCTTCACGAAACGCCCCCCGCGCGATCATTTGTTCAAGATTTTTGTTCGTCGCCGCGAGCATCCTGACATCCACGCGGATACTCTCAGACCCGCCGACCCTCTCAAACTGCTGTTCCTGCAACACCCGGAGCAATTTAACCTGCACAGGAAGCGAGATATCTCCGATCTCGTCGAGAAAGAGGGTACCTCCATCGGCCAGCTCAAACCTTCCGCGGCGCGCTTTTTCAGCGCCGGTAAACGCCCCTTTCTCATGGCCGAAGAGCTCCGATTCCAGGAGGTTCTCATTGAGAGCGGCACAGTTCACCGCGAGGAACGGCTTGGTTTTCCTCTCACTGTTAAAATGAATGGCCCGGGCAATCAATTCTTTGCCCGTTCCACTCTCCCCCCGAATAAGGACGGAAGCCCTGCTCTGCGCCACACGCACCGCAGTGCTGAGCACACCCTGCATGGCACCGGACTGTGAAACAATTCCCTCGAAGGAATAGCGGCCTGCAAGCTGTTCTTTCAATAACCGGTTTTCGGAAATCAGGTTGCGCCGTTCGGCTGCGCGCCTGATCAACAGGAGCACCTCTTCAAGATCGACGGGTTTGGTCAGGTAATCATATGCCCCGGCCTTCATTGCCGCAACCGCCCCCTCGATGGTTCCAAATGCCGTCATCAGAACCACCGCGGTTTCCGGGTTGTTCATTTTGACTTCCTGAAGGAGTTCAACTCCTGTCCCCCCCGGCATCCTGAAATCCGTGAATATCAAGTCGAAATGGTCTGCCTTCAGGAAAGCGAGGGCCGTTGCTACGTTGCGTGCCTGTTTCGTGTGAAATTTCTTCTTCTCGAGAAAGCCGGACAGAATTTCCCGTTGGGGGGCCTCATCATCGACGATCAATATTTTGAAATCATTCATGGCTCATCACTTTAGACAGTCCCAAGTGCCCACTTTTTCTTGCGCATGATCGAGGCCATCGACGGAAGAATTCTCAGCCGGGTAAACGAAGGATGCGAAGAAGCGCTGCGTTTTCAGCAAATTCTCGGCAGTTGCTCCCCGGAGAGCATATCGACCACACGGGACCCGCCGATCGTGCTTTTCATCACGACCGTTCCCGGATGGTTCGCGACAACCTCACCGACGATCACGGCATCCCGGCCATAAGGGTGAGATCGCATCGCCTGGAGGACCGCTTCCGCGTCCGCGGGTGGGACGAATGCAAGGAGCTTTCCTTCATTGGCGACATACAGGGGATCGAGGCCGAGAATCTCACAGGCGCCCCGGACTCCCTCTGAGAGAGGAATCCGATCCTCCGAAATGGTTATCCCGACCTTCGACGCCTGGGCGATTTCGTTCAGCGCGCTGGCAACCCCTCCGCGGGTCGGGTCACGCAGAACATGGATACTCATACTCGCTTGAAGCATCACGTTCACGAGTTCGTTCAGCGGGGCGGAGTCGCTTTCAAGCCGGGCTTCGAACTCGAGTCCCTCCCGCACCGACATGATGGCAATCCCATGCTCGGCGATGAAACCGCTTAGAATAATCTTGTCGCCAACACTTGCCGCGGTCGGCCCGATGACGACACCCGGCGCGATAACACCTACTCCGGATGTTGTGATGAAGAGCTTATCCCCTTTCCCTTTCTCGACCACCTTGGTATCGCCCGTGACAATGGCGACCCCGGCCTCCTTTGCAGCCAGCTGCATGGAACGAACAACCCGCCAGAGGTCTTCCATCGGGAGCCCTTCCTCGATGATCAAACCGACCGAAAGATAAAGCGGTTTCGCACCGCACATCGCAAGGTCGTTTACCGTCCCGTTCACCGCCAGCTTCCCGATATCACCCCCCGGAAAGAAAATGGGATTGATGACGTAGGAATCGGTTGAGAAGGCAAGGCGCCCGGCATCGACCGGGAAAACCGCTCCGTCATGTAGCGGCTCTAGCATTGCATTGCTGAACTCCGGAAGAAACATTTTCCGGATCAGGTCCTGGGAGAGCTTCCCTCCCCCTCCATGCGCAAGGAGGACACGCGGGTAGTCGGTGATGGGGATCGGACATGAGAGGCCTGAGAAGTCCACCTCTTGTCTGTTAGCCATGTTTTCTCCTAAGCAGACCTGACAGGTTTTCCTTCGATTGTCGGTGTGAAACCTGTCAGGTCTAGCCTCGTTTCCCGTACTTGTCGGTGTGAAACCTTTCGGGTCTTGCCTTTGATGTCATTCGAGATCGAATATGTCACCCCTTTGGGGTTTATAATATCCGATTTGTTCCAAGCCGAGGGCGATGCCCTCGGCTCAAGTATGTGTCCCCTTCGGGGACATCGACTAGAGACCTGGTCGAAAAAGCTCGCCACTAAGGGACAAAGACACAAAGGCTCTTAAACATTGAATAAAAACAAAAATTGCTCCTTCGTGACTTACCCTCCCGACTGCCTGCGGCAGCAGGCGGGCGGGGGGACTTTGTGGCAAGTTATAGGT
>DKJQ01000206.1:320-9772 GCA_002454845.1 Ignavibacteria bacterium UBA6688 | reverse complement strand
CAGTCAGCGGTCAGCAGTCAGCTTTCAGCGGTCAGCTTACTACTATCTGCCTTCTGTGTACTGCCATCTGCCTTCTACTTCCTACTTCCTACTTCTTGCTTCCTGCTTCCTACTTGCTACTTGCTACTTTCTACTTCCAACTTCCCACCTACCCCCCCACAGTTTCTTCAAAATCTCATCAATGGCGATATGATCCTTCCCCGTCCCTTTTGAAGTGTCGTGCCTGGTCATATCGTCCTCGTCGATCTCCAGAGCCCTGATCAGATCGATCTCCGATGCCAGGAGCACTTTCAGCCTGCTGAGGATGCTCTCCTTACGCGACTTCAGGTTGGAGATCTCCTCCTTCATCCTGGAAAAATCCATGCGCGCTTTGTCGACAATCTGCGAGGCCTTCAATTCGGCCTCCTGCACAATCAATCCTGCTTCCTTCTTGGAGTTCTCGATCTCCTTTCCGCTCGTTTCCTGCGCCTGTTGCAGCGTTTGCTGCAACGTCTTCTCTATATTCTTATAGTCCTTGAGTTGCGTCTCGAGCTCGATGATCCGGTCCCCCATCGTCTTGTTCCTCGTCAAAACATCCTCCAGCTCGTGGGAAAGCATATCGAGGAAGGTATCGACCTCCACAGGGTCGTACCCGCGCATGACCTTTTTGAACTGCTGGCGTTTGATTTCGAGTGGTGTGATTTTCATTCCCTCTGCCTTTCAAGCGTGAGAGATGGTGAATGGAATCCGGTCAACCTCGCCTCCAGCCGGGATGTGCTCCAGTGGTGGTTTTCAAAACATTACGCAGAGCTACACAGAGAAGTCACGGAGATGCACCGGGGAAACTTCCCAGCATTCAATTTTCGATGTTCAATTTACAGTGCTCTATCTTCCCGGGTTCTTTCCCCAAAAATCGCCGTCCCGATGCGGATGATCGTCGCCCCTTCTTCAATCCCCACCTCAAAATCGTGGCTCATGCCCATGGAGAGGTGTTCCATCGTCACCTTCTCGATCCCCTCCCTGATGATGCTCTTCTTTAATTCTGCCACTTGTTGGAATGAGGGGCGGGAGTCATTCGGATCGTCCGAAAACGGTCCCATCGTCATAAGACCCTGGACGCGAAGATGATCGAACCTTGAAATTCTCTTTACCAGCTCAACCGTTTCCCCCGGTTTGACGCCGTATTTGGTGGCCTCGTCGGTCGTATGAACTTCGACCAGCACGTCTATGGTCCGCCCCGCCTTCTCCCCCCGTTTCTGGATCTCTTCAGCCACCGAATCATTGTCGACGGCGTGGATCAGGTGGATAAAACCGGCAAGGTACTTGACTTTGTTACTCTGGAGATGCCCGATGAAATGCCAGCGCACCGTCTCATCGGTGACCAGTTTCCGCTTGTCGATCAGTTCCTGAACGTAGTTCTCTCCCACGTCGAGCAACCCGACGGAGATCGCCTGGCGCACAGTTTCCGGACCGAACGTTTTCGTAACGCCAACCAGGAGAATATCTTCGGGCCTCCGGTTGCAGCGGCGACATGCGTTTTGTATGCGTTTTCGAAGAATCTCGAGATTCTCGCCTACCATGCTTCCTTCTTAAGAATTAAATATACCCCAAGATTGAACGAAAATCAATTCCAAACCTTGAGGAGGGAGAGAGGTTCCCGAAGAGAAAACCGCTCGCCGGGTGCTCCCTTGACTGCAACTCCAATTTTCGCTTTATTGACCCTGTCATCCCGTTGCACGATACCGAGTCTACCCAGTGATGAAGGATTGCGATGCCGAGTTTTGACCACTTTGATGACGACCCCATCCCCCGCCCCAACGACCGGTCCGACGACGATGTCCGCCGTTTCCGCGAGCAGTTGCGCAACGGTGAGAAGGATATCAACAATACGGAAGCCCTCGAGGAAATCATCCAGTTCTACTTTGAGCATGAACAGTTTGAAGAAGCCCTTCATTTTGTCGACCGCCTCCTCTCCTTCGAACCGTTCAGCAGCGACGCGTGGCAACGCAAGGGGATGGTCCTCAACAACCTGTACCGCTACAGCGAGGCGCTGACCTGCTACGAAAAAGCCCTGACCCTGAACCCCACCGATGCCGAGGTCTTCGTCAACCGCGGTATCACGCTGGATAACCTGAATGACATCGATGGCGCCCTGGAGTCTTTTAACGCGGCCCTGGAACTGGACCCCCTCTACGAAGAAGGCCTGTTCCACAAGGGCGTGACGCTTGAGAAGAAGGAACAATTCTCGGAAGCGGTCCATGTGTTCCGCCTGATCCTTGATATGAACCCGGAGCACGTGGATGCGTGGTATGAACTGGGTTACTGCTATGATTTCCTGGAGGACTCGGAGCTTTCTGTGAAAAGCTATGATGAGCACTTGAACCGGGATCCGTACAATTATAACGCCTGGTACAACCGGGGGATCGTGCTCAACCGCATGGGGCAGTATTCCAAGGCTATCGAGAGTTACGATATGGCCCTGGCGATCAAGGAGGACTTCCCTTCCGCCTGCTACAATAAGGGGAACGCCTACGCCAACCTCGGCCGGCTCTATGACGCGATCACGTGCTTCAAGCAGACCATCCAGTTCGAGGCGGGGGATGTCCCTGCCTGGCACAATTTAGGAAATGCGTACGAAGAACTTGGACTCTATACCGAATCCATTTGGGCTTTCACCAACGCGATCAAGTACGACGCCCGGCATTATGAATCGTATTTCGGCCGGGGGTGTTGTTACGATGCCCTCGAGGACCCGAAGCGCGCACTGATTGACTACAAGACGGCTCTTTCCATCCACTCCGAATACCCCGAGCTCTGGTATGCGCGGGCGGATGCCGAATACAATCTCGGCCTTGCGGAGGAGTGCCTGGAAAGCTACAGGATGGTCCTGAAACTGGATCCCCGGAATGCCGAAGCATCGTTTGACTACGGCGATACGTTGTACGAGATGGGGGAAATTAACGAGGCGGAAGAGGCTCTGGAGCAATGTCTCGCCGCCGCCCCGACCTTTGCCCCGGCACATTACACACTTGCAAGAATTCATATCCTCCTTCATCGGTACGAACAGGCCTTCACCTCCCTCACGGCGGCGTTTGACGGGGAACCCGAATTATCGGACCGGTTCCGCAAGGAGTATCCGGCATTGTGTGCGCACGAACTCTTCGCCCCCCTGCTCAAGAAATAATCCCGACGATTTTTCCCTCCAAGTTGAGAAAATAGCTCTCTTTATTTGCCACGAAGTCACGAAGACACGAACGGTTTTGAAGAAACCTTGAAAGTAATTCACATTCAATGTTAGCCTTTGTGCCTTCGGTCCTTCGTGGGGATTTTTTCTTTTTCAGCAAACTGAAAGTCAATGAAACACTACGCTATCATCGGCCATCCCATAGCTCATTCCCTCTCCCCCCTGATGCATAACAGGGCGTTCGAGATCCTCGGAAGGAAGGCCCGGTACGATGCCCATGACATTCTGCCGGAAGAGCTCTCAACCACCGTGGCCCGCCTCACCGAGGAAGGGATCGCCGGGTTCAATGTCACCATTCCTCATAAACACGCGATCCTCTCCTCTCTCGCTACGATTGATGAGGCGGCTCAGCAAATCGGAGCCGTGAATACCGTGGTGAACCGTGACGGTTTATTGTTCGGAACCAACACGGATGCGTACGGTGTTTTCCAGTCGCTTGCTCCCTTCGCGGACCGGATCCGCCAGGCCAACGTCCTGATGATCGGAGCCGGGGGATCGGCCCGGGCGGTGCTGTTTTCTCTGCTCAAGGATTTCGCTCCATCGGAGATCACGATCGCCACGCGGACAATCGCCAAAGCCGAAGCGCTCGCCCTGCACTTTCAACCCTTGGCTCCCGGAATTCCAATCCGGACGTTCACGGCGTCGAAGGATGTACTGAATACTCTCATCGGCTCGGCGACGCTCGTCATCAACACGTCGCCTGTGGGCATGGCTCCCCACGACACTGCCTCCCCCCTGCCGGCCGGAATCGGGATTCGCCCTGACCAGGTTGTGTTCGACTTGATTTATACTCCGTTACAAACTACATTGCTACGGGATGCGGCGGCGGCCGGAGCAACAGCGATCGGTGGCCTCGAGATGCTCCTCCACCAGGGGGCCCGGTCATTCGAGATCTGGACGGGAGAACGCATGCCGCTCGATCAGATACGCCCTTTGGTAACAGAGGCGCTGCGATCACGCACACACTAACCTGTACGATCATGGTTTCACCAGCGTTGACATCTCAGTACAACCATCTGCAATCGATCCTGCGCGAACTTGGGAGCGTCGCGATCGGTTTTTCCGGCGGGATCGACAGCACGCTTTTGATCCGTGTCGCAACCGATGTGCTCGGCTCCCATGCGCTGGCAGTGATCGGCCGGTCGGAAACATATCCGACCCGTGAATTCGAAGAGGCCATTCAGCTCGCCCAATCCTTCGGGTCCCGGTACAGGGTCGTCAACACAGAGGAGACCGATAATCTGAAATTCAGAGAGAACCCTCCGGACCGCTGCTATTTCTGCAAAACAGAGTTGTTCGGGAAACTCAATCGGATTGCCCGGGACGAGGGGATCCGGTGGATCGCGGATGGGACGATCACGGACGACCTCGGAGACTTTCGTCCGGGCATGCGCGCAAAGTCGGAACAGAACGTTCGCTCACCACTGTTGGAAGCCGGCTTCTCGAAGGACGATGTACGCGTGCTGGCCCGACACCTGGGAATTCCAACGTGGGACAAACCATCGTTCGCTTGCCTTTCTTCCCGGTTCCCGTATGGATTCGGGATCACCAAGGAGAACCTTATGAAAATCGACGCGGCAGAGAGCTTTATGCGTGACCTCGGGTTCCGGTTTTTCCGGGTTCGGCACCACGACGACCGGACAGCCCGGCTCGAAATCGGTCCCCAGGAATTCCACCGCCTTTTTGAAGACCCCCTCCGCAATCAGGTCGTGAATCATCTCAAGAGTCTCGGGTATCTGTATGTCACACTCGACTTGCAGGGCTACAGAACGGGATCGATGAACGAGGTGCTGAGCACCGAGGAAAAAGAGGGATACTTAAAGTAATATAGCTGCTCGGTTGTTGAACCATGGATGGCATCCCGATAGGGGCAGAGGTCAGAGATCGGACACCAGAAATCAGTGCATTTTACCTCGCTGACTTCTCCGTGATCATCCGTGTGCCATCGGTAGTAATAGTTTTGACTTGCGCGTGAATCACCACCGCTCCATGGAATACTTCACCACAGTGTCCGGGCAGCGCACAACAACAGTCATACCTTCACATTCAAGGAGGGCACCATTCTATGACGCACTTTCTCATCGAATCACCACACACGGAAAAAGACTGTGCCATGATCGTCAAAGAGACGATGGCGATAGGATACCTGACACATTTTTATTGGGGATGTAAAAAAGACGATCACCGGGGCTGGGCGATCATCGAGGCAGAGAATGAAAAGGAAGCACTCCTTTCCGTCCCCTCCCTGCTCCGCGGCAAAAGCAAGGCAATCCAGATCGTCCAATTTAACCCAAAGGAAGTGGAATCATGGTAAGGATTGTAAGAGAGGACTTTTTGCGGGAGCGGCCGACTGAAACGTCCCTTCTGTAATCCGGTTCTCCTTTCCGATCTCAAAGAGAAAGAGCCTCATCCCCTTGCCCAGCCAAAACCTCATCGCCACGCTCCTGCTCACCTGTCCCGACCGGAGAGGTCTTGTTGCCCGCATCTCGAACTTCCTCTTCGAGCGGGGGGGCAACATCCTGGACCTGGACGAACATGTCGATTCAGGGGAAAAGCATTTCTCCCTTCGGGTTGCATGGGACATGGCCGAATTCACAGTCGCTCCGGAGAACCTGCACAAAGAGTTCCTGCCAATGGCGGAAGAGTTTGGGGCGGAGTGGTCGATACGCCTGAACCGGACCAAACGCAGGCTCGCGATCTTCGTCTCCAAGCATGACCATTGCCTCCAGGAAATCCTCTGGCGCAGTGAACTGGGCGAGTACGACGCCGAGGTCGCGCTGATCATCTCCAACCATCCCGATCTCGGTCCCCTGGCGGAGCGGTACCGTATCCCATTTCATGTCTTCCCCATCACTCCCGAAACCAGGGAAAGACACGAGAAGCAGGAGCTGGAGTTGCTGAAACGGGAGAGGGTCGATACGATCATCCTCGCGCGGTATATGCAGGTCCTTTCACCCGGGTTTGTCCGGCAACATCCCCACCGGATCCTCAACATTCATCACTCCTTCCTCCCTGCGTTTGCCGGAGGGAATCCGTACAAGCAGGCGTATGACCGCGGAGTGAAGATCGTCGGGGCCACAAGCCACTACGTAACAGAAGCGCTGGATGAAGGTCCTATTATCGAGCAGGACATCATCCGGATCTCTCACAAGGATTCGTTGAACGATCTCATTCGCAAGGGTCGTGACCTGGAGCGCCTGGTGCTCGCTCGTGCCGTACGGCTCCACCTCGAGGATCGCGTCCTTGTGCATGGGAGGAAAACCATCGTTTTTGATTGAACCACTGCAGACCCCAACCGCTTTCTCCAACCTCTTCTTCCAATAAGCAACCGTAGCAGAATTCCAGTTTCGATTTGTATTCGAGCCCCAGGGATCCGGCCGAAAAGTGTCGCCACAAAGGCCAGAGGCGTACTAACTGGAGGATGCGTTAGCATCCTTCTCATTGGAGCTATGCATAATCGATAAGTATAAGATAAACGTAGATCCAAATTGTAGATCGCTTGCGCGATCTTCAGTTATAGGCTTCCAGCGGCCTCCGGCTGTGTCTTCCCTGCCCGCCTGCTGCCGCAGGCAGTCGGGCGGGGAGCCTTCTCCCGAAGGGATCGAGCCTGTGTGAAAAGTGTCATTCCGACGACCGAAGGGAGGAGGAATCTCGTTTCTTGAAATGAAATGCGAGCTTCCTCGCTGCGCTCGGAATGACATTTTGGGTTTTTACACAAACTCGATCCCTTTGGGAGTGGCAAAAAATCGGTTTCCGGCCGCGTCTCGGGGCAACGGTCCGGGTGGGCGAGACAGCGTCTCGCCCTACATTCCACAAAAACCTCCGCTTGACATTTCGGTGATTTTTCTTAAATTAACACCTGAACATCTGCTCAATCGTTCCTATGAATAAGAATACAGCGCATAGCCATCAGGAGACGATACGCTCCGCCCGGAAAGCACTCGTCAAGGATGAAACCATCCTTGCCTTAACCGAAACGTTCAAGGTGCTGAGCGATCCGACCCGGCTGAAAATTGTCTTGGCCCTGTCCCGGGAAGAAATGTGTGTGCTGGACATTGCCGGACTCCTTCATGTAACGGAATCCGCCATTTCACACCAACTTCGGATGCTCAAAACCCTCCGGCTTGTGAAACACCGTAAGGAGGGAAAGATGGTCTTTTATTCCCTGGACGACGAGCATATCGAAGATCTCATCAGGGTGGCAACAAGACATATCTCCGAATAGCATGAAAACCCCGGATACCATACAACAATCGACGTTTCTCATTCCGGACCTTTGCTGCGCGACGGAGGAGGCGTTGATCCGAAAGAAACTGGAAAACCGTCAGGATATCCAAGGGTTTGATTTTAGCATCATCTCGCACAAACTCCGGGTACAGCATACGTGCAACGAGGAGGTGGTCCTGAGGTTATTAAGTGATGCAGGCCTTCCGGGGAAGAGCGAGAAAGCCAACAGTCTCAACCCGCGGCGGAAAGCACACACTTCCCTCCTGGTTTCCACAGGCATCTCGGCCGCCTTGTTCCTGGCCGGGGCCGGCGCCAACGCACTGAACACCCCGGAACCTTTTCCCGCCATCCTCTTCATCGGCTCCATCCTTGCCGGCGGTTGGCATATCGGAATCAAGGGCTTGAAGGCGGTTAGGAATCTCTCGCTTGACATGAATTTTTTGATGATCATCGCCGCGATCGGTGCGATCATTTTGGGAGAGTATGTCGAAGGGGCCGCCGTCGTGCTTCTCTTCAGTCTCTCACTCCTGCTGGAATCCATGAGCATCGACAGGAGCAGGCGGGCCATTCAATCGCTCATGAAGCTCGCACCGACAACCGCCCGTATCCGACGGGATGGGATCGAACGCACCCTCCCCATCGAACAGGTGACGGTCGGGGATTCCATGCTCATCCGGCCGGGGGAGAGGATCGCCCTGGATGGAGAAGTAGTCTCCGGTCAATCCAGCGTCAATCAGGCAGCCATTACCGGCGAATCGGTCCCGGTCGAAAAAAGAGCCGGCGACTCCGTGTACGCGGGATCCTTGAATGAGAACGGGGCCCTGGAAGTCAGTGTGACAAAAACCTCGGCCGATTCCACGCTTGCGCGGATCGTTCACATGGTGGAGGAAGCGCAGAGCAAGAAAGCTCCCGTGCAATCGTTTGTCGAGAGATTCGCCCGCGTCTATACCCCGGCAGTCTTCGGCATCGCCATCGCACTCGCGATCCTTCCCCCGTTCCTCTTTGACATTCCGTTCGGCGATTCCTTCTACCGCGCCCTTGTTCTCATCGTCATCGCTTGTCCATGTGCCCTTGTGATTTCAACGCCGATCACGCTGGTCAGTGCCATGACCAACGCGGCACGGCATGGCATTCTCTTCAAAGGGGGAAAACACCTAGAGGCGTTGGCAGGTGTCC
Source organism: Ignavibacteria bacterium UBA6688 (assembly GCA_002454845.1). GTDB lineage: Bacteria > Bacteroidota > Ignavibacteria > UBA10030 > UBA10030 > UBA6688. Next base: position 1,146 of record DKJQ01000206.1, on the reverse strand, counting down.
AGGCCATGGCGTTCGATAAAACCGGCACGCTGACGGAAGGGAAACCGGTTGTCACGGATGTGATCGAACTCGACTCCCTCACCCGTCATCAGATCCTGAGGATCGTTGCGGCGGCCGAGTTGCACTCCGAGCATCAGATCGCCGAGGCGCTCATCCTCAAAGCCCGCGAGGAAGGCCTCTCACTTTCCGATTCCTCCATCGACAGGTTCTCCGCGATGCCGGGAAAAGGGATTCGTACAACAGTCGATGGGCGCGAGTTTATCGTGGGGAATCACCAACTGGTGGAAGAACTCGGTCTCTGCTCACCCGACGTTGAACGGGCACTGTTCCCTCTTGAACGGGAGGGAAAGACGGTCGTCCTGCTTGCGGACGCAACAAGGGTATTGGGCCTTATTGCAATGACGGACGCGGTACGTCAGGATGCACTGCAAACGATGCGAGGCCTCAAGAAACTCGGGATTCAACGGACCGTCCTGTTAAGCGGCGACAACAGCGCGATTGCCGCCGCGGTCGGGTCGAGGCTCGGGTTCGACGTGACCAAAGCCGAATTACTGCCGGATCAAAAACTCCAGGCGATCAGGAAATTGCAAGGGGACTATTCCTCTGTTGCCATGGTGGGAGACGGCGTGAACGATGCCCCCGCCCTCGCCGCGGCAAATGTGGGAATCGCCATGGGAGGGATCGGTTCCGACACCGCCCTGGAGACCGCCGATGTTGTGTTGATGTCGGACAACATCGCCTCCATCCCCCATGCCCTTCGCCTGAGCAAGGAATCTCTTCGTATTATCAGACAGAATATTGCCCTGGCCCTGGGAACGAAGCTTGT
>DKJQ01000206.1:0-288 GCA_002454845.1 Ignavibacteria bacterium UBA6688 | reverse complement strand
TTCCTCGGCCTGGGGGCGTGGGGGCTCACCAGCCTCTGGCTTGCCATTCTCGCAGATGACGGGGCGACACTTCTTGTTGTGTTGAACGGTTTACGGCTTCTAAGTGTGAAAGAAAAAACGTATATTTGACCCGTCCTTTCCCCCCAAGAACCAGACCATGGCCGCAAGAAGAAAGACATCTCAAGAACCGCTTCTGAAATTCCAGTTGGGAACGTACACTGCCTCTTTCGTGAAACTTCCCGAGATGGCATACTGGGAAATCTACAGCCCGCAAAAAAAGATTGTGGC
>DKJQ01000205.1 GCA_002454845.1 Ignavibacteria bacterium UBA6688 | reverse complement strand
CCCTTTGGGACGGGAATGACAACGCCACATAAAAAAAACTCTAACCGATTGTAATTCCCTCCCGGCAAATCATGTTGTGGGTGCGGAGCCCGGCTTCGGAGGGACATCTGTCGAGTTGCCTGTAAGAAACAACACAAGCCGGCCTTCCCCCTGCGAGAACGCAGGCCCGAAGACCGGCTTGTTGCTTTACAGGCTTCAACGCCGTTACGCCGCTGCCGCGGATGCGTCGTTGATCGCCTGCTTGAACTGTTCGATCGCCTCTGCAAACACCCGGACGGTGATCCTCTCTTTCTTCTGCTCGCCGTTGACCTTGCTCTCGCAGATCGAAAGATACTTGCTCCCGTTCTTTGCCTCCTTCACATCGACAAAGTACGTCGTCCGGCCCGAACGGACCATCGTCGTGTACAACGCCTCGGGTTGTGGCATAGAAACCTCCATGAATAGTATGAATAGAATGAAGTTGATGGATGGTGAAGTACCAGTCCTAATAATAGTAACGAACGGGGGTAACAGGGATCCTCAAACGCGATAGGTTGCCGCAGGATCCCGAATGGCAGCCGACGAGCCATCGAGGCGGAGGAGTTTCCTTGCAAGCGCCTCCTCGCTCACATCGAAGATGCGGGCGAGTTCGGAGAGGCTTCGGGTCCGATAGTCATCGTCCCGCAGCAACCTTGAAGGCATCAGGAGTTCCGCTGCGCACTCGTCCGCCTCCGCGTTATAGAGGGCGATGTCCCGGGCCTGGCAGTGGGCTTCCGGGGGATGGTTGAGCAGGAGGTGGGCAAGTTCGTGGCAAAGCGAAAATCGCCGTCGGTGGCGGTGATGTCGGCCGTTGATGCCGATGAGCTTGTCCCTGCTGGACAGGATGGCCGAAAATTCATCCGGCACCAGCGTCAGGTACACAACCTGGAATCCCAACCACGCCGCAAGATCTTCGACCGGCACGGGAGGCTCTATTGCCCCCCGGATGTTTTCGAAAGCCCCGAGGGTTTCTTGCGCCGCGATCAGACAAAGCTCCGTTCTCTTCTTATAGTCCGCCATCACCTGCCGATCGTCGTGTCAGAAGTTCCCGTGTTTTTGACTTTATTTCCGGTTCTGTTCTACTGTCGCGTTCCGAAAATAAATAAAGAGTCTCCCCACCCAGCCCGCCTGCTGCCCCGCCCGACTGAACGACCCGCCCTAACGGCATGGTCGGGCAAGCAGTCGTTCGGGCGGGCGCAGGCATGCTGGCGGGGAATCCTCACGAAGAATGATTGAGAGACCGTCCAGTTTCAGTTATTCGTGCCTGCACGCCGAAGTGCGCTTGCGCACCGAAGCGCTTCAGCGCACAGGTGCGGCGTTTCGGCACGTGGCGAAGCCATCCCTTTGGGACAGGCGTGCAGATTCGCGGGTAATCTCATCTTTCAACACCAAGCTATGCCTTTTTGATGGCCTCGAGGAGAAGTCTCAGCTTCTCCTGTTCCTTTGCAGGCAGGGAAAGCTCGGCCTTTGCATAAAGCTCCTCAGCGGCATGTTCCAGGATGAGCGCTCTTTTTCCTCTGCTTCTTCGCCCGTCATACCGTGCCAGCGTGGTGCGGAACGATGCCCTGAAATATACGAGTTGGTGCGTTCGCCGGATCAGTTTCTCCAGTTCGTCAAACGGTATCTGGCAAAGGTCCAGGAGCCGTTTCCAGGATTCAGCGGAGATTTTCAAAGGGGAGAGACGATCCCGCTCCAGCATCCGGTACATGTTCGGCCTGATTCCCAACCGGGAGGAAATATCCAGCGAGCGCAATGCATGGCGGCGGCGTACCCGCCGAAGGACCCCACCCACGGTGAACGGGGGAGCCCTTTCCTCCCTCTGAAGCATGGCAGCTTCAAGACGTTGCAGAAGCCGGGCCTTCGCCGGTGCGGAAGAATGCTCCGTTACCTTTCGTCTGGCGACGACCTTCTCGTACAATCCATGCGTCGTAATCTCCCCCTCCACAAAGGCCAACTGAATGAGCAAATCGACTGCATCACGTTTCATAGACCAGCGGTTCCCCATGATTATCCGCCAGGAGTTTGACAAATTTCTTCTTCACACGTGCGTGGTATACTTTTAGCTGATGGACCGGCTTGCCGGTATACCGGGCAATGTCTTCGTACGGGACATCCAGCGCCCGGCATCGGAGCAAGACGCGCTCCCATGTTTCCAGGCGATCGAGTGCATCAACCACCATCCGGAGCTCCCCAGGCTCCTCCGCACCATCATCCCTCTCCCACTCCTCCGACCGCCTGAGCGAACGTTCGTACTCCCGTATGGATGCAACGACCACTTCCCGCTCGATCAAAGTATATCCCTCTTCATCCTCCAACGACGCCTCTTGAAACGATTCCATCAAGCCGTCGGTGAGAGATTGATGCCGGAGGAGATCTTTCACTCTGTTACGGAAGATCGTCATGACCCAGAAATGGAAATCCCCGTCCGAGCGCTTGAATTCGAACGTGCCGATCTTCTGCACTACAGCGAGGAGCACATCGTTGACCAATTCTTCGGCATCGGGTTGTGCCACCTCGAAGACATCCATCGCTTCCCCGATCAATCGATAATGATAGATCGCGGCCAAATGGACACACCCGAGCCGGTCGCCCTCTTTGAGCTCTTTGACGATCTGTCTGTTGGGAATCCGCGCCATGCGCCTCACGGGGGTTGAAAACCCCTCTTCTCTTCTTGTATCTTCCGGCCCTGCCTGCCGGCAGAGGCCGTCCAAGATGCCTGCCCGCCTGCTGCCGCAGGCAGGCGGGCGGGTAGGGCGAGAAGCCTTCTCGCCCACGCTGGAGTTGCGAAAACGAATTGAATTCCTCAACTCTTGAAGTCAGACAACTCGTTCATCGAACTTCTTGGACGGCCTCAGTACGACAAGCCTTTTTCTTCTCAACGCCCGCTAAGAATAGTAACGAAACGAGGTAACAGCTAAAGAGGTGAACGAAAACCGTTTCTTCATATTGCTGGAGAATAACGTAGCTATGTCGATTGTGAGAATCAATAGAAAAATCACGCGTGAAGCGTTCGATTTCTGAAAAACCTTTGAATTTATTGACTTTTTCTCAATGAACTTCAACCGGCCCTGTGGCATCCATTCCAATCGTATCCCAAATCCACTCCTTCTCAAAATTGATTTTGCAAAGAATTCTCCCGACTTTTTCCCCACGCAATTTTTCCCCATATCAATACTCACGCTGCGCTACTTTTTCGGTCCTTGTCCGTTTCATTCTCTGTCCGCATCACCCAGACCGAACCGTATCTTACTCACCAAAACCCGGAGGAGGAGTACCCATGAAAAGGTACCTCGTACTGCTTGTTGTTACCATGATCGTCGCCCCTTGGGCAATTGCCCAAATGGCTGTAGAACAAATCGACACTGTTGCGATGGCAAAGATCCGCGACGAAGGAATGAATCGTTCCCAGATTATGGAAACGATCAGCTACCTGACAGACGTGTACGGCCCGCGACTCGCCTGGTCCCCTGATTACAACGAAGCCGCGGCCTGGGCGAAGAAACAGATGGAATCATGGGGAATGGAAAACGCGCACTTCGATACATTTGCCCCTGTAGCCCGGGGCTGGACGCTGAAAAAACTCTCTGCGCAAGTCATTTCACCGCGCCCCTATCCCTTGATTGCCTATGCGAAAGCTTGGTCGCCGGCCACGAAAGGAACCGTCCGGGGGGATGTCGTGTACCTCGATATCAAGGAAGAAGCCGACTTTGAAAAGTACAAAGGGAAGTTGAAGGGGGCAGTCGTACTGCTCTCCGCTCCACGCGCGATTGAAGCACATTGGGAAGCTTTTGCAAAAAGGAACAGCGACTCCGAACTGCTGGAGATGGCCAATGCAGGCCCGGCGCAGCCCCGGGGATTCGGCGGGCGAAATTTCGGAGCCTTTGCCCAGGCGATGCGTCTTGGCGCCATGAAATTACAGTTCATACAACAGGAAGGGGCTCTCGCTTCCTTCGAGATCGCGAGGATAGGGGATGGCGGAACGGTGTTTGTTCAGGGAGCAACGTTGCCGCAATCACCGGAAACTCCTTTCACGGACCGCGTCGCAGTCTACTCGGAAGCTGCGGCAAAAATTTCCTTCCCGCCCCAATTTGTCCTGACCACGGAACATTACAACCGGATGATCCGCCAGCTTGCCAAAGGACAGAAGGTGAAGGTTGAGCTGAACCTGGAAGCGGAGTTCACGAAAGCGGACTCAAGCATCAACATTATCGCGGAAATCCCCGGGACCGATTTGAAGGATGAGATCGTGATGGTCGGCGGACATTTTGATTCCTGGCATGGAGGCACGGGGGCAACCGACAACGCCACCGGATCCGCCGTTGCCATGGAGGCACTCCGCATTATCAAGGCAACCGGATTGAAACCGCGCCGGACGATCCGTATCGGGTTATGGGGTGCGGAAGAGCAGGGTTTGCACGGCTCCCGCGGATATGTTGCCAAACACCTGGGCGAGCGTGAAGGAGGACGCACGAATCCGACCGGTCCCGTCAAAACCAAAGCCGGCTATGAAAAATTCTCAGCCTATTTCAACAACGACAACGGAACAGGGAAAGTCCGGGGAGTCTACATGCAGGGGAACGAAGCCGCCCGAACGATCTTCCGTGAGTGGCTGAAGCCGTTTGCCGATCTCGGCGCTACGACCCTCACTCTCGACAATACCGGCGGCACGGACCATCTCGGGTTCGATGCGATCGGACTGCCGGGCTTCCAGTTCATCCAGGACCCGGTGGAGTATGACACCCGTACGCATCATTCCAATATGGATGTGTATGACCGCGTCCAGGAGGCCGATGTGAAGCAGGGAGCCATCCTGATGGCGGCCTTTGCGTACAACGCGGCCATGCGGGATGAGATGTTCCCGCGCAAGCCGAAGCCGGCCCCCCGCCCGCAGCAGAATTTACCGGGGGGGAACTAAAGCGGTTCCGGCTGTTTGATTATGGAGGATTTAACCAGAGAGGCACATCCGGAAGTAGCCGGGTGTGCCTCTTTCGCGTGATTCTCGTTTTTTCCGAAGTCCGGAGCACGCCTCTCCAAGGAGGGGAGTGCCACTGTTTTTCTTCAATTCCTTTTCTTTTGCTCTCAGCGTCCTCCGCGACTCTGCGGTGCAATTTTTCCCCGGTGGCGCATATCCAATTTGTAGGATGCAGACGCATCTGTGTTTTTTAGGGCGCAGATCCAGATAGAAGAACGCTGTCGCGTTCTTCAGTTATATGCTTCCAGCGGCCCCCGGCTGGCCCCACTTGCGCTTCACCCCGGATCTTCCTAACATCCACTTCGCCACACACGTTGTTTAGTAGAAGTCATCACAAAAACCCCACCCAAAGTCATTCTCGTCCCGACAAATGATATTTGTCGGGAATCTTTAGGGGAGATTCCCGCCTATCCCGCGTTAAAGTTAGCGGGATGCAGAAAACGCAAAATCTGCGGGAATGACAGATGAGGGTTTTTGGGATACCTTCTTTTAACTAAGGTCCTAAAACTGGAGGCCCAATGCCCGAAGACCCAAAATCCCCCCAACCCGAGATG
>DKJQ01000084.1:2802-3276 GCA_002454845.1 Ignavibacteria bacterium UBA6688 | reverse complement strand
GTCTCGCTCGTCCTTGCGTACGTGCTCAACCCCATTGTCAATAGATGTGAGGGATGGAGAATCCCCCGGTGGATCACCTCACTCTTTATTATCATCCTCCTGATCGCCCTTGTTTCGGTGGTCCTCTTCTTCGTCCTCCCGGTCGCGTTGGCCCAATTTGAGGGGATCCTGGGATCGTTGACGGTCATCTTCAGCGATTTCAACAAATGGATCCTCGGCAGCGACATTCTCCAGACCTTGAGCCGCTATGGCATTTCGTCGGACGAAATCAAGAGCACCCTGCATACCTACTTTGCTCCGAAGCTGGAAGATATTCTGAAAGACATCCTTCGGTGGATGCTCGCCATGCTGAGCAGCCTGAGCAGTCTGGTAACGCAGATCTTCTACGTGGTGCTTGTTCCGTTTCTCACGTTTTACCTGCTGGCCGACTTTCCTAAAATCTCGCGTCGATTCTTTCTCCTGTTCCCCCACTCC
>DKJQ01000084.1:2512-2752 GCA_002454845.1 Ignavibacteria bacterium UBA6688 | reverse complement strand
TACGGGAAAGGGTCGAGGAGAACGCGCGCATGGCGGATCAGGTCATCGGGCTCTACCTCCGGGGCATTATCACCGTGGCGTTCGTTCAGGGCGTGATGGTCTTCCTGCTGTTCTCGCTTGTCGGGATCAAGTACGCTCTGGTGCTCGGGGTGATCGCTTCGGTTCTCGACCTTGTTCCGTATTTTGGACTTGTCGTCACGATGATCCTTGCCGGGATCGTGGCCTCATTCAGCGACCCGC
>DKJQ01000084.1:0-2464 GCA_002454845.1 Ignavibacteria bacterium UBA6688 | reverse complement strand
CCCGCCGGTATTGCCGAAGGTCCTGTTCGCTCTCGGCTCCATCGAGGTGCTGAGGATTTTTGAAACGATGTACCTTTCTCCACGTATCGTCGGGAACAAGGTCGGGCTCCATCCTTTGCTCATCATCTTTTCCATCCTTGTCTTTTTCCAATTTCTCGGATTTATCGGTCTGTTGATTGCCGTCCCCTCCACCGCGCTCATCATTTTGTTTGTGCGGGAGTGGGAAGCAAGCCGCAAGGGCATCCCGCTGCAGGAATTCCATTCATCGCAATCTGAGTAATCAACCATGGCCGGAACGTTGTATCTTGTTGCCACGCCGATCGGCAACCTGGAGGACATCACTTTTCGCGCGCTTCGTATTTTAAAAGAAGTCGACCTGGTTGTCTTTGAAGAGCGAAAGGAGGGGGCGCGGCTGCTCAAGCACTTCGGTATCGAGAAGCCGGTGGAAAGCCTGAACGAACACAATGAACCGGCTGAGTCCCAGATCATCCTTGAAAGATTGAAAGAAGGCAGGTCGGTTGCCGTGATCTCCGACGCCGGGACGCCGGTGTTCTCGGACCCCGGACAACTCCTGGTGCAAAAAGCCATCAAGGGAGGTGTCCGTATCGTCCCGATCCCTGGAGCTTCGTCGCTCCTGCCGGCGCTCATCGTATCCGGATTCCCGATCGACGAGTTTGTCTTTCAGGGATTCCTTTCGCCGAAACGCACCCGAAGGATCACCGAGCTTCAGGAACTGAGGAAGGAACGTCGGACCATCGTTCTGATGGACGCGCCGTACCGGCTTGTGCAGCTCATTCGCGATATTGCGGGGGTGTTCGGCGAGGAGCGCAGGCTCTGTGTCGCGTTCGACCTGACCCTGCCGACGGAGAGATTGTTCTACGGCACGGCGCCGAAACTCTTTGACCAGTTCGCGAAGGAGGGACGCAAGGGTGAATTCGTCGTGGTCGTCGAAGGGATCGTCAAATAAAAAACCCCGGAGCCTCTCTGGACGCCGGGGTTCTCAGACGAAATACCCGCCTTTCAGAACTTCAACCTTCAACCTTCAACCTTCAACCATCGACCTTCAACCTTCCTCAGGGAAACAACACCGCCGATGCGATCACCGTTGTCCAGAGTCCGTTCTTATCTCCCTCGGCGGACTGAGTCACGTTGAAGGTACGGACGATCTTTCCGGACATTTTGTAGATCTTCTCCCGCTCATCCCACGCAGTATTGTGGTCGAACTCCACTCCCAGCGTTGTCGCCAGCATGGTCGCTGCAAGATCCTCCGAGTAATCTCCCGCGCGCTCATCCGTCTCCCCGAAAGGATGATGCTCCGAAAGATAGCCGTATTGGCTCGGGTCAGCCGGTTGGGCAACACCGATGGATGCAGCGATGAGCCGGTTCGGTTCGTTCGTCGCGTTGCGGGCCATCACACAAAAGGTGATCGCTCCCGGCTGCAACAGCTTCAGGCCTTCCTCTTTGGATATCCGTTTGCATCCGGGCGGGTAGATGCTCGATACAGTGACGATATTGCACTTCTCGATGCCGGCATCCCGCAGTGCAAGCTCGAATGATTGAAGGTAATCCTTGTGGCGACCGACGCCTTTCGTGAAAAACATCTTGCCTGGAACGAACAATGCCTCATCTCCCTTGTTAAGGATGCGTGGGAATTATTGTTGGATGATTTTGAGAAACTTTCGTTTGCCGACCTTCAGAATAAACTCGCTCTTCGCCGGGAGGGGCGCGTTGACATCGGTCACCTTCACGCCATCGACGGAGACGCCTCCCTGTTCGATGAGCCTCCGGGCTTCGCCCTTCGACGCGGCGAGCTGGGTTGCTGTCAGGGCGTTCAGGACGGTCGATTCACCGTTTTGAAGGTTGAGCCGGTATTCCAAAACCTCGTCCGGCATCTCCTTCTGGATAAAGATGCGATCGAATTCCTCTTCTGCCTTCGCTGCTGTTTCGACATTATAGTAGAGCCTCACCAGGTCCCTGGCGAGGCTTCTCTTAATATCACGCGGGTTGACGCTCTTATCCACCAGTTGCTGCCTGATTTCTGCCAGTTCCCGGTTCGGGACGTCGGACGCGAGTTCGAAATAGGTATAGATGAGCGAATCGGGGATGCGCAGGGTTTTTCCGTAGATGTCCTTCGGTGATTCGGTGATGCCGATATAGTTGTCGAGCGACTTGCTCATTTTGTCCGTTCCGTCGGTCCCGACGAGAATCGGCATGGTGAGAATCGACTGCGGTTCCAATCCATACTCGCGTTGGATATCGCGCCCCACCAGCAGGTTGAATTTCTGATCCGTTCCGCCTAACTCGATATCGGCTTTGATGGCCACGGAATCCATGGCCTGCGCGAGGGGGTAGAGTAACTCATGGACGCTGATCGGCTCACCGGCCTTGTACCGATCCGTGAAATCGTCGCGCTCCAGCATGCGAGCTACGGTGTATTTGCTGGCGAGGACGACAACGTCGGCGA
>DKJQ01000256.1 GCA_002454845.1 Ignavibacteria bacterium UBA6688 | reverse complement strand
CGTGAAGATCACGATCCAGACGATGTCGACGAAGTGCCAGTAGAGCCCTGCCACTTCGATGCGGTTGGTAAAACGTTCCGGCTCGCGCGCCCACATCTTACTGCCGGGTCCCCAAAAATAGCCGTTGACGATCATTCCCCCAATGACGTGCAGTCCATGGAGGCCGGTCAGCGTGAAGTAGATTGCCAGAAACGTGCTGTCGCCTGGCAAAATATCATGGGAGAACTTTGCACCGTATTCAAACCCTTTGATGATCAAGAACCCGAACCCGAGCAGGACTGTTGCCCCAATGAACTTCTTGTACTTGGCAAAGTCATTCATCTTCAAAGAAGCCCACGCCATCACCATCGTGATACTGGAACTGATCAAAACCACCGTGTTCAGCGTGGCGAGGGGCACATTCAATATCTCAAATCCATGGGGCCAGGTCGTGGCGCCCTCCCGGAGAAGGACATAGGACGAGAACAGAGCACCGAAGAGCATGACCTCCGAGGCCAGGAAGAGCCACACGCCCAGCTTGGCATTAAACAGGCCCGTATCGGAACGGGGATGAACAGTATACGGAATTTGCATACTAGCTTAGCCCTTTGCTGGTTCTGGTTCGTGTTGAGGGAAAAAGTCTGTTGGATGCCCTGGAACGCTGTACTCGTAGGGTCCCCGATAGACCACCGGTACTGTGGCAAAATTGCCATGCGGCGGCGGGGTTGGCGTGGCCCATTCGAGCGTTGTGGCTTCCCAGGGATTGTCGTTTTCGACCTTTCTTCCCTTCCAAATACTGAGGAAGAAGTTGATCATAAAAGGAAGCTGGAAGAGGGCGAGGGACCAGGCAGCCACAGACATAAACTCATTCCATTGAAGGACTCCCTGGGCGTGTGCGTATTGTTGCCCGCCGTCATACAGTCTGCGGGAAACGCCTGCGAGGCCCTGGATAAACATTGGCATGAAAATACCGTTCATGCAGACCAGCGATCCCCAGAAATGAATCTTACCGAGCGATTCGTTCATCCTCCTCCCTGTTACCTTCGGATACCAGTGATAGACACCGGCGAACAATGCGAAGATCGTTCCGGGGGCGACGACATAATGGAAATGACCGATCACGTAATAGGTGTCGTGAAGGTGGATGTCCGTTGGGGCAAGTCCTAACGGAAGTCCCGTCAGCCCACCAATACCGAACATCGGGAGGAAGGCCAGGGCAAAGAGCATTTGGGTGTTGAACCGGATCGACGCCCCCCACAAGGAAATGAAGAACGCCGTCAGAATGATCACGGAGGGGATGGAGATGATCATCGTTGTCGTCTGGAAGAAGGTGCTGATCACAGTCCCCATGCCCGTCAGGAACATGTGGTGAGCCCATACGATGAAGGACATAAACCCGAGGAAGATAGAAGCGTAGACAAGGGACTTATATCCCCAGATTGGTTTCCTGGTATTGTTGGCAATCACCTCTGCAATGATCCCCATCGCAGGAAGGATCAGGACGTACACTTCCGGGTGGGCGAGAAACCAGAACAGGTGTTGCCAGAGGATCGGGCTTCCTCCCCCGCTGACATCCAGAACTTGGCCGGCAACGACCAGACCGCTGGGCATGAAGAAACTGGTTCCTGCCAGCCGGTCCATCAGCTGCATCACGCCTGCGGCTTCAAGGGGCGGGAATGCGAGCAACAGCAGGAAGGCCGTGACCAGCTGTGCCCAGACAAAAAACGGCAACCGTGTGAAGGTCAATCCCTCTGCCCGCAGCTGAACGATCGTGACGATAAAATTGACTGATCCCAGGAGTGAGGAGGTGATCAGAAAGACCATGCCGATGAGCCAGGCCGTCTGACCGGTGGTTGCCACCACGGAAAGGGGTGCGTACGAAGTCCATCCTGAATTCGCCGCTCCACCGGGCAGGAAGAAACTTGTCAGCATGATCACGCCGCCGACGAAATAGACCCAGTAGCTCATCATGTTAAGCTTCGGAAATGCCATATCCGGTGCGCCGATCTGGAGAGGAACCACGTAGTTTCCAAAGGCTCCGACTGCGAGGGGTACGATACCGAGAAACACCATGATTGTCCCGTGCATGGCCCCGAGTTGGTTATAGAATTCAGGCAACATGATCCCGCCGGGTGCGTTCGCTTCCCCCAGCCATCCTCCGATGAACGGAATGGGTTGTCCGGGGTAAGCAAGCTGCCAACGCATCAGCATCATCAGCGAGAAGCCGAAAAAAAGAAACAGCAGACTCGTGATAAGGTACTGAACGCCGATAACCTTGTGGTCCTGCGAAAAGATGTATTTCCGGAGGAAGGTCAGTTCATCCTCGTGGTGTACTGCATCGTGGACAGCATGGCCTGCTGCTGCGACGTGTGCCACTGATGGATCCCTTTCTGTATAAGGTGCGCGAATTGAATCCCGCTGAAGTTATTTGCCCGAGAACTTGAAATCGGCCGTGGCTTTTCCTGAAGCATCCACCTTCACCTTGGCGGATTGGGCACCGTATTTTTCGTGCCACGCCTCGATGGTATAGTCACCTGCAGGAACCCCCTTCAGGGTAAAGGAACCATCGTCACCCGAGACGGCAAAGAACGGATGGTTGAAGACACCGATATAAGCGCTCATCCATGGATGGACTTCACACTTCACCTTGAAATTCTCGACTTTGTCAAACTTCTTGGTCAATTTCATCCCCTTCATCGGCATAGCCTGGTTGAAGGATGTATTCGTCTTTGAAAGGGAGTGCACGTTATGGAGCGTCGGATCGCTGTTCAGGATCTCGAGGTCCTGGCCGGTTTGGATGCCGAGAACGTGCGGCTTATAGATACAGCCGATCTGGTCGAAAACGACTTTGTTCTTCGCGGCGGGAAAGTTTTTCCCTCCAAGGCCATCTTTCACATAAACCAAAACGTTCTTCAAGGTACCGTTCTTGTTCACGACGACATCTTCGGAAACAACTGCATCCTTGTGGGCTTTCATACAGACCGGATCGGCATTCATCCGGATCCGGTTTGCTTTCGGTCCATTTCCTTCAAAAGCTATTTTTCCTGTCACGTCACCGGCAACCAATGTACCGGCGAGGCACATGGTGGCGATGCCAACGGCTGCGATCTTCATAGTGAATCTCCTTTTGGAATTGAGTAAGAGAGCGAATTGAATCATGGTCTCTGTTGGTTCCCCTGAGCGACGGCCGATCGGCGGCGCGCTCCGAGGCTCCAGACGTACGTTTTCAAGGCCTTGATCTGTTGTGCAGCGTCCCCCTGGAACACTGTCTCATCGGGACCTTTTCCCTCATAAAAGTAGGCAGGCATGCGAGTTCCCGGTTGAAGCTTCGAAGGATCGTGCAGCCAGTCGATGATCCACTCCGGCTTCAATCGCCCCGCGGCCAGAGTGAGGTTTGGGGCGAGATCGGAAGCGGAGACTTCTCCCCCGGCCCGGACATTCCCTGTTGGATGACACTTTGCGCACTGGTATGTTTCGAACAACCTCCGTCCGGGGGCAAGATACTCTTCCTCGATCGGTGTTGCGGCATAATCCCGTAAACTCAGTTCCTGTTTTGAGAGGCCGAGGAAATACTTCGTCACCTTCGAGATCTCAGCGTCCGTCAACGAGAAGGTCGGCATCCGGATCTCCAGCCATGGACGGATGGTGGAGGGTGCCTTGAGGAACTCATGCAACCAGGCCTCCTGGACTTTCGCTCCCTGACTCTCAGGCAAGAGCGGTGGACCGAGAGCAGGTTCTTCATACTGGGCAACGACGTAACCACCCCGGTCCTCTATCGCATGACACTGCACACAGTTATAACGAAGTGTAAGCCGCCGGCCCTCTTCGATGTCCTGCATGCGTTTGTCGAAGGCATGTTGATATGCCGGCAGGGGTACGTCCCGGCTCATGCTCAACAGGAACATCCTCAAGAGGCGGACCTCTTCATCGGAGAAAGTATAGAGAGGCATTTTCTGGGGGATGCGCTCGGTTTTATAGCGACGTGCGTTCTTCAGCTTGCCCCAGACCCAGCCGGCCCACGTATGCTGCACACCGACCGTTCCGTCTTCATATTCCACGTACTCTTCCTTGCCGTACTTGCTCAGCTCTTTGGTGTCCCCGTAGTCCATCTGCTCGTACTTTTTGCGGCCAAAATCAGAAAGCGAGACGCTGACCTTTCCTTCATTCTCCATCCCTTTGATGGAATGACACCCGGCACACCCGTATTCACGGATCAGCCGGTCACCCCGAAGGATCCGCTCTTCGCTCGACAAGTTCAACGGGGGAACGCCGGACGGTCGATCATCCTTTTGAGCGGAAAGAAAGGCTACAAGGTTTTTTGACTCTTCATCCGTGAGGCGCAGACTCGGCATGCGCGCCTCAGTGTTATAGTGGCGCGGATTCTTCAGCCAGTCGAACAACCAGTCGGGGGAGACTTTGCTGCCGACGCGGGTCAGTTCGGGAGCAATGTCATAACTCGTTTCGCGGGTCTGCCGGACAACCTGCGTGTCGCCCAGCGTGTGACATGCCTGGCAGCCCACACTCTCAAACAGTTTCTTACCCGCCGTCACGCTTCCCCCTGCATACGACCCCCTTGTCCGCATCGCGCGGTAGTCCGACTCATTTCCGATCTTCACAAGGTAGGCAGTAATAGCTTCGGCCTGCTCCTCGTTGAATTCGAAGTTCGGCATTCTCGTGTGAGGATTATACTCTTTGGGATTCCTGACCCAGGAGAAAATCCATTCGGGAGTCGTTTTCGCGGTGAGGTTGTTCAACGGGGGGCCGATCTTCGGAGCCTCGCCATATCCTTTGATCTCATGACAACCAAAGCAACCTGATTCATAGACAATCTGCTTTGCCTTCGTGAACGGCTTGGCGTCCTTGAGAACAAGTTCGTTGGCATGACATGTATTGCATGTCGCGTACGTATCGGCCCCGCGAAGCAACGGGGTTTCCCAGTAGTGGTCATCATCGCCGTGAGCAAAACCGGCCGTCAGAGCCGGGCCCTGCCCCCGATGGCATGGCGTGCACCCGAACGATTCAGGATTATGCTTCGCAAGAAGCTCCGGTAAGGGATGTGATGTAAAGGGTTGTGGCTCCTCCTCCATCAACGGGTCAGCCCAACCCGCGTGGCAGGTCTGGCAGCGATCAATTCTCGCCTTGATCTCGTTGAACGGTGTAAACTCGAAATCGTTCAGCATCACCTGCTTGATCTGGACCGGAGCGCCATGGGCACGTTCAAGTTTCAGGTCGAGCACCCCAATCGGCGCCAGCATTCTGTTTTGTTCCGCCTGGAGGCTATCGACCACATCCTTATACTTATTAATGACGATATCCAGGGTAGCGATGCGGGCGTTGAGCGATTCCATCTCACCGGCATGCTCGACGATCGATGCATCCTGCTTCTCCAGATCCTGCCTCAGATCGCTCCCGGTCTTCCCTTCCTGCAGTTTCTTCTTGTACTCATAGTACGCCGCATCGGACCTGCTTCGCGCAAATCGCCATTCCCGTGTGGCGACATCGAGCTCTTTCTGAAGGTCTGTTTTTGCGGAAACCGCAGTCTGGTATTCCTCCGAGTTCAGGGCTTCCAGGGCTTTGGCCATGTCGACCTGGAGCTGGAGCACGAGAGCAGAGTCAAGTCCTGCCACCGCCTCAGCCCTGAGCGAATCGAGCTTCTGGATCGTAAGGGTGTGGTAGGAGGTCTGGTAATCCTTCCATGGCCGACGCACGCTCACCTCATCCCAGACAGACCACATGGTCCCGAGAAACAGAATCCCGCTGAACACAAGGTAGTACGTGCTGTAGCTCCGTTGCTCGACGGGAGTTTGTGCTCTTTTTTCTAAAAGCATAAGATTCCTTTTCCAGCCAGATCGTTAG
>DKJQ01000136.1 GCA_002454845.1 Ignavibacteria bacterium UBA6688 | reverse complement strand
TGTAGCGATCCGCCCGCGCGTCCCCTATCACATCGACCGGGTTCTTGATGTTGGCCGTGACCGGCAGCGCCTTTCGGAATATTTCAATTGTCTTGTCACTGAATTTCGCCAGGTGCAGCTTTTCGGCAACCGCTGCATCCGTGGTCAAGACGCCCGGACCGCCCGCGTTGGTGATGATCGCCACCCGATCGCCCCGGGGCACCGGCTGATACGCAAGGGCGATGGCGCAGTTAAACATCTCCTCGATTGTGCTGCAGCGAATGATGCCTGCTTGCTTCAGAGCCGCATCCGTTACTTCATCGCTTCCGGCGAGGGATCCCGTGTGAGAAGCGGCGGCGGCCGCTCCTTCCCGGGTTCGACCCGACTTCAGGATGAGCACCGGTTTTCGCGCATCCCTGATGATCTCTCTCGCCATGTCCATCAGGGCTTTCCCGTCGGTAATTTCTTCCAGGTAGACAAGGATGACTTTGGTCTTCGGATCGTCTTTGAGATACCTCATCAGGTCGATTTCGCTGATGTCGGCCTTGTTCCCGAAGCTGACAAATTTTGAGAAACCAATGTGCTTTGCCTGTGCGTAGTCCAGCACCGCTGTACACAAAGCCCCGCTTTGTGAGAGAAACGCGATGTTTCCCTCACCCGGCATCTTCCGCGCGAACGAGGCGTTGAGATGGGAAAGAGGATCGGTATTGATGACACCGAGGCAATTGGGTCCGATGAACGAAATGTCGTAGCGGTCCGCAATGCGTTTGATCTCTTCTTCCCGCTTGAGACCAGCTTCCCCGATCTCCCTGAACCCGGCAGAGATGATGATGGCTGACTTCACACCTTTTTGGCCACATTGTTCCATGGCGAGATGGCAGACGGTGCTCGGGAAAACAAGAACGGCAAGATCTATCGGATCGGGAATGTCCAGAATGTATTTGTATGCCCGGACACCCGAGACCGATTGCTCCTTCGGGCTCACAGGAAACACCGTTCCCTGGAAGTTGCTTTTGAGGATGTTGAAAAAGATATCGTGGGGAACGGAGCCGACGACGCGGTTCGTGCCGACAATGGCAACCGATTTCGGATAGAAGATGCTCTCAAGGTGCTTGGGTGTCATCTGAGAATGCTGCGACATGAATCCTCCGGGATGTGCGCTCTAGTTGACGTAGCCGGCTATGAAATCGACCGCCTCTTCAACCGTCTGCACTTCGCGTGCCTTTACCTCATCCATTTCGATGCTGAACTCCTCCTCAAATGCTGCTATCAACTCGATGCTTTGCATCGAATCCGCCCCAAGATCGAATGCGAAATTTGCCTTCGGCGTGATCTCCTTCGGAGCCACCTTCAGCACCTGGCTGACGACTTTCTCAATCTTGGTCCTTATTTCTGAATGCTCCATGATCGTTCTCCATTTTCTCATTATTGTGGAAACAGGCTGCCGGGACTCGTCCCAGTGCCATTTTCTTGGCAACAAATGTACCATGGGTTGTCCTGCCAATTCGACCACCGTTTCGCGTTTCAACGATGCGGAGTTCCCAAAGTTGAGAGGAGCCACGATCTCACAAGCTGCTTCCTGACTGAGGGAGAGAGTGGGGAGCTTCCCGTTTTCCACAATTGACAATATACGGCTGGGTCGCGAACCATTGTCGGGCAATGATCACGCGATGGACTTCGTGAGAAGGAAAGGAGGATCCGGTCGGCAGTTCGAACGAGAAGGCTTTAGACTGAGGGGATTTGAAGGGAAACTTTATTGTTCAGTGAGGCCGATGTACTTGCTGAACCCCGGATACATCAGATTCGTTGAAGACTCCACAGGAGGGAGCGGCTCACGACCGTGAAAATACCGCACAAGTGTCACCTTCTTCTCCTTTTCGTCCGGAGAAAGGTGAAACCTGATGTTCGGCGTGTCAGAATAGATGGCATAGTGTTTTTTGTTCTGATCTATCACAATCTCCCACGTTCCATTCTGCAGGTAGACATCCACGAGTTTCTTCCCGTTGAGCCAAACGGTCGTAGGCTGCTCTGCGGGGACTCCCTTCGTCATCACGGGAAATCCCCCGCGAGAGCGAAGCAGAACCCTCTTACCCATCGAAGGCACATTGACCGTGTCCAGATCCTGTTCGTAGTTTTCCGCCAGCGTGGTCATCTTCACCAGGATGATTGAAGAACTGTCGAGCGACGCTCCATCAAGGGAGGTTGCTGCAAGAACGCCCACGGGCGATTGAGATATAAGGCCGAGCACTCCGGCATCGTGACGTTTCCCGATCCCCAGTGCCCCCTGGATCGCACAGAATGTTTTCGTATGGACGAGCAACAATCCCTGTCCCGCATTACGCGTCAGTTCCCTGGTATCCGATTGAAAGATCCTGCGGTCGAACATCTCCGGAAGAGTCGGGGTTTTGTACGTTTCATTCATCAGGCGGGTTGCCAGAAGGAGTACCTGGTGCTCCGGGATGCCTCCCAGCGCGAGAACATTTCGGACCGTGTCGCGGAATCCGGCGGAGTAAATGCCGTTTCGGTCGCTCCCAATCGGAATGTACCCGTGCCCCTGTACATCCTCTATCCTGAAACCCCACCGCGCGCGCGTCTGGGATTCAAACCCACCGAGCGCAGCCAGGATCGTGTCGCTGCGCATGATGACCATCGGCAGGGGATAGCCGGAATGAGCGTAGAGGCTTGCCCGATCCGTGGCCACCCTCTGCTTCTGCGTATCGACGAACGGTGTGAGGGCAAAGAGAATTCCGTTGCTCCCTTCAAATCTCGCCGTGTGGCTTCTCCCGGATGTGATGGTGAAGTCCGCACTATCGCCATGAACGCTGTTCACGACCTTGTGCATCCATGCGAGTTGATAGAGTGGGCTTTCATAATTTGCATATGTTGTGAGGTCCTCCTCGGAGAACAGGATCGCGATGGTATGTTGCGCTTCCTGAACGTCGCCCGACAAGAACATTTTCGACGCCATCCCGAACATCCCCCACCGGACCGGGTCTGCCTGAAGGCCAAAGGTCCCGATCCCCATTAGATTCCCCACCGTCGTATAATTGAAATGCGTCACCAGGTCGAACCCCTGGAACAGGCTGTACGCCGCCGCTTCCAGTATGCTTCCACCCCGATAGGCGTTCGGCCAACTTGCGGACCATTCCCGGACGGCTGCCGGTTTATTCGACCAGTGGTACTGGGCAATGGTGGGGGCAAAACTGGACGAGCCGGATTCCGCAAGGAAGTTCCGGTTCGTGAAATATTCCTGTCCCGTCCATTCTTTCCCCTGAAGGAAAGCAGGGTGATCCTGGTACACATTCCCCGAGGTCATGTCGAGGCCTTCCCGGACCGTAAAGGTCATCGGTTTCAGGTCGGTCCGAACGGGGGCAAGGAGCGGGACCCGGATGCCCCTTCGTATGCAATGCTCGCGAAGCTCCCTGAAGTACCTGGTCTGGAGTTCCATGGCAAACCGGACGGCGTCGCTCCGCCGGGCGGGCGAACGGACCGGGTCGTAGTACGGGGAAAGGATCGCCTGCTCGAAGGACATCATCTCCATCGACGGGAGCCTGATGTTCCTGCGTTCGAGCGACTCCTGCGGAGCGAGAGCGCTGATACCCCCGGAATTAGTCCAGGCCGCCTTCAACCGCGTGGTCGTGCCGTAACGTCCCACAAGCCACTCATGCCACAACCGGTGGAACTCCCCCCAATATGGCTCAGGCATGCCGGCCCATACTTCCGGACGGAAAAGTAAATCGTCGTCGTTCAGAAGCTCGAAACAGGCAATGGCGGGGTCGTTCGCATAGGTCAAGCCGGTATAGGGATTGGTATGAAACACTGCGAGCGAATCGATATGTTCCTTCTGCAGTTCGATGAGACGCTTGTTGAAGATTGCATACGGTCGTGCCCCGCGGTCCAATGAATCGGCATTCGATACACCATCCCCTCCCCGGAATGCTCTATATGCACGAAAACCAAGATAGCTGTAGATCCCTCTCTTTTTTGCCGCCCCGATCCAGTAGTCGACGCGGTCCCGGACCTCCTCATCGAAAAACCGGGAAGAGTTCGTGCGCGCTTCATCGATAATATTTTGCCGGACAACACCATACTTCTCCCCCGTACGGTTGTCCAGAGCATGAAGGCGGATCATGTTAATCCCGGCGCGTGCCAAAGTCTCAACGACAATATCGATCATGTGTTTCGGGATCAGAACATTTTGCTGATCGATCACCACGCCCCAGAAGCGGGCATGCGAGCTGTCCTCAAACTGCAGCCGGGCGTCGGCTCCCACACGAACGAATCCACGCCGGCCGGCCGGCGGATCAAGTAGGTAACTAAAATCGACAAGAGAGGCATCCGGAAAAAGGTCGACGTTCGGATTGAGGGTTTTCACCGCAAGCGGATCGCCCGGATAATTTCCCCCTCGTTCCCGTTCCAGCCCAATACTCCCTTTTGGCTGGGAGTACGCGGGGGAACTTGACATCACACACAAAAGGATCAGACCAAAGACTGTTCGACTGCTCATTGTTCCATTCTCAAAAATGAAAACAGACACGTCAAGGATGGATCGCTGTGTTTTACCTGTGCGATTCGTCACACCTTCTGATAAGGTAGAAAACTAAAGCCGGTTTTCAAAACTACCGGGCTCAAGGGAGTCTATTTGCACATCGTGGGATGCTT